>JALYLW010000023.1 GCA_030774055.1 Acidobacteriota bacterium | reverse complement strand
TTCCATTGCAGCGTGTGCTTAGAGGGTGGACTCGATCTCGAAGCCCCAAGCCTGGAGCAAGGTCTCCGGGATGAACTTCGAGTTCTTGTTACGGCGCGCCCACTCGCGCAGCCGCGTCGACCGCAGGTATTGGTCGGGTGTGAGCTTGAATTCTTTGACCGCCTGTTCGAAGGAGGTCACCACCGGGATAATCGGGCCAATAGGCTCCGGCTTGCCCCAGTTCGGATTTCCGCGACGCTTCGCCATGATTGCGTTCTGCCTTTTTAAGATTAATTGCTATAAATATTGCCAAGAGATTGGATTCGGCCGAGAGGCTTGCGGATTCACGCGAGCGGAAAATCGTTGCCCTGAGAGACCCACGAACCCCGGTGAAACGGCACAGATTAGCAGATTTTGCCCAAAAAGCAATGCCAAAACTGAACCATCATTCAGACGGGAAATCTCCATTTTACCTCAATGTGGTCTGTAAGTCATTGAAGCGGCTGGCTTTCCTTGGTGGCCATCTGTGCGGTGTCGTACCGAATAATCCCCGTGTCGTCGCTGAAGAAGTGGCGGCGGCCGGTGGTTCCGGGGGTGACGGGGTCGGCATTCAGGACATAGCTTTCGTTGACTCCGTCACCATTGGCGTCGATGGGGGTGTAGGTGAAGCGGTAGCCACGCTTCTCGCCGGTCGCGAGCTCAGAGTCGATGAACTGAGCGGTCCCCAGGGTTTCGAGGGATGGCGGATATCCCTTGTCCGGGTAGCTGGCCATATAGGTGACGGCGGCGGTATTGATGGTGCGCATCGAACTCACGGCCGAGGACTCGTTCGCCGATTGCCGTGCGCTGAGCAGGTTGGGAATAGCAATGGCGGCGATGATCAGCAGGGGGAAGATGGTCAGGCTGGCGTAGCCGAGGATGAGTCCAGCGAGCGCCATGCCAGCGCCCTTGAGGCGTCCTGCGCTCTTCGCGATCTCGGAGCGCGAGATGTGCCCGAAGACGATGGCCAGGATGGCGAGCGGGAAGAAGAAAAACAAGAAGAGCCCGTTGGCGATGCCGAGGATCAGGCTGGCCACGGCCTTGCCGCTGGTCTGCGGCGCTTGCGGAGCGCCCGGCTGCCACGCCGCAGCCGCGGGCTGCGAGGGTGTTAGGACCGCGGGCGGCATCTGCGCCGGCGGGATCTGTGGCGACGGGGGCGGCGTTGCGGCACCGGCCATCACCTGCGCCGGATTCACGACCACGGTTTGCGCGAGCAGGCGCGAACCGCAGTTCACGCAGAAGTTGGCTTTGTCTTCGTTGGCGGCTCCGCAGGTATTGCAATACACGGGCGACCCTCCAGGATGGGATGAGGAAGGCGCAGGGTACTGCGCTTAGAGGTGGGGGTCAACTGTTTCGCGGTCTGGCCCTCGTCAGAAGACCGGAACTATTCGCGGGGAGTCGGGTTCTTGCTCCGGTGAAAAGATTGGCATGGCTAGCCTGCGGGATCATGCTGCTGATTGGCCCGCACTCCGCGTTGGCGCAACGTCGGGGAGGGCGCGGCGGCGGCGGTGGAGGACGCTCGGCGGGGGGAGCGCCGAACACTGACGACACGAAGGGCCTCCGGCGGGCGCTCGCTGTCCAGGCCACCCCTGACCAGGTGGACCAGTTCGAGCGTATGACGAAGAGCGTCGAGGCTGCCCAGAAGCAAGCCCGCGAGCTTCTGTTGCTGGGCGAGAAGGCGACGAACCCGGGATTATCCCAGCACGTTGAGCAGCTGAGCAGCGCCGTGCAAGAAGCCCAGAATGACAACCAGACATTCGTGAAGAGCTTTTTACCGGAGCAGAAGGCGGGGCTGAAAGACTTCAGCAAAAAGCTGGAGAAGGCGGGTTCCGAGGTCACGAAGAAAGACAAGGCCCTCACCCGGGAAGCGGGACGACCGGGCGCCAAGCACATCGCTGGCGTAGCGGACGAGCTGGATAAGGCGCTCGTCGAACTTGAAGCCAAACAGCGCGCCATGGGAGACGAGATGGGGATCCCCGGCGCAGCGAACCCGAAGTAATCCTCAGAATCAGAACCGCAGAACTGGTGCCCGGGGAGAGACTCGAACTCTCACGTCCCTTTCGGGACTCGGGATTTTAAGTCCCGTGCGTCTGCCAGTTTCGCCACCCAGGCACTTACCGCTTAAGAATAGCTGCACTCACCGAAACTAGCTCTTGTGAACCACTTCAAACGTGTAGCCATCTGGATCAAACACGTCCACGGCGTAATAGCCGGGATAATATTCCAGACGGGCACGAGGCGAGATATTGTCCTTTGCGCCCGCAGCAATCGCAGCCTTGTAGAAGGCGTCTACCGTTTTATTGTTTTCTGCGATGAAGCCCCAGTGGATCGAGTCTGGATCAGGCTTACCCTGTTTCAGCCAGAAAAATGCCTTTTGGCCATCACCAAAGCCCCAGAGATCTGGATGTCCGACCGCGCCTTTGTAGGGCACGAACATTTTTACCTTCAAAGGCTTAAGTGCTGCCCTATAGAACTTAAGCGAGCGCTCCACGTCGCTCACGGTCAGAATAATGTGATCAAGCATAGGATTCTCCAACCTTCCACCACCCATCGACCACGACCAGTGGTTCCTTCTTGGCTCTTGAGCAGCCAGCCAAAAACAGCAGCCCCAGTAGGCCCATCACCATCTTCATTTACTTGCGCCTCCTGTTGGAACTATCCGCTTCTGCGCCGTAGCCGAACCACCACCGACACACTCGCGGTCAATGGCAGCGGCGGCGATGCGCTCGAAGACGGGCCATGGGCAAGCCATGCCGGCACCGGCCTTCGCGGCCGCGGCGGCGCAGCCGGGGATGGTGATCTCGGCGCGCGAGGGCGGATGCGTGGCATCGAGCTTCGTCGCCTCGCGCAGTTGTGCGGGTGATTGCGCGTAGTAGAAGAGGCGGACGAAGTACTGCGGCGTCTTCATTTGTGGTGCCGGCTTTCCGCGGAAAAGCTCGAAGGCGATGGCGCCGTCCGGAGGCGTCTCATTCGCCTGGTAGCCCTCGAGCAACCAGTCCACGTTGAGCATGCCGCCGAGGTTGGCGATGTTGGTGTCGTGCCCGACGTAAAGCACGGTCTTTGACGCTGCCGGAGCCTGGGCGCGCGGTGCGGTCGTTTGACTGAACTTCGGGCCGCTCACCTTCGCGCGCAGCGTGCTGAGCACCTGGTCGAGCAGGTTCGACCCGGCACGCTGCGCGGGATACATCGTGCGCTCGGCAAGCTCGAACTGGAGTTGATGGAGTTGCATCAGGTAACGAAGCGTGGACTCGTCGACGCGTCCCCAACCGACCTGGTCGGCGGGCAAACCTTGCGCGTATTCCAGCAGGAAGATCTCCGTGGCGGTGGAGGCGATGGGGATAGGCCCTTGCAAGCGGCCTTCCGCGCTGATGCTTGCGGGTACCTGCGCCAGCGTGCAGCTCGCGCTTCCCGGGGCACAGAGTGTGGGCGCGCAGCACTTGAGCACCGACTGCATGCGAGCGAACTGTTCGGCGTAGGCCCGCAGCAGCGCAGTGAAGTCGCCGCCGCTGTTTCCGCCGCCGATGCGTCCCAATATCGCGGCGCGCGCGGTCTGGCCATCGACCTTGCAGACGCCAGTAGTTGTGGGATGGAAGAGCGGGTCGTCCTTCTCCAGGTCGGGCTTCGTGTTCGGCTTGAGCCCGCAGCCCGGATACATGCCGTCCATGAGCGCTTGCGCGGTGAGGCGTGTGCGTTGTTCGACGTCTGACCACACATAGAGGTCGTTGGCCCGCGGACAGCCCGCAGGCGCGAGCAGCCCAGCTTGCGCAAAGGCCGAGCGATAGTAGGCGCCCATCAGCGTGGCCGCATGCTGCCCGTGCGGTGTGAGCTCGCCGGGACCGACGGGCCAGGTGGGCCAGGGTTCGGCGGCGACTTGCGCAAGCGGTGGCCTTGTGTTGGTGGGCGAGCGCACGCCATGGCGGCTGACAAGCACGACTTGCTCGAGTTGGAGATTGTCGGCGGGAGCGGCCGGCGCGGACTGCGCTTCCAGCGACAGCGCGAGGCCGAAGCAGACGACGAGAAACAGGAGTGCGAGGCGGCGCGTCATTTTTCCTTTCGTGGAGGCGCGCGAAGCATAGAAGCAGCGCACGAAGGGGTCAACGGGATTCGGGACAATATTCGAAGGCCAATATTCGAAGACCAGTGATCCAAAGCGGCTTGTATTCGCCCGCGACCCAGAATACATTTGCGCCACATATGACCGTTTCCGGGGATGAAGTCCGCGTCGTCAACACCCAGCCTAAGCACTTTTCCCAGATCATCGAGCTTTGCCGCGTCACCTATCCCGATACGGCGCCGTGGACGCCGGAGCAACTCGCCTCGCACCGCAAGGTTTTTCCCGACGGACAGTTCGTAGCGCTGCAGGGCGCGGATGAGCACGTGGTGGGGATGTGCGCCAGCCTGGTGGTGAGCTGGGAAGACTACAAGATGCTTGACAGCTGGGAGCGCTTCACCGCCGACGGCGCTTTTACCAATCACGATCCCAAAGGCCGCACGCTCTATGGCGCCGAGGTGATGGTGGATCCGCGGGTACAGCACCATGGTGTGGGCGACAAGCTCTACGCCGCGCGCCGCGATGTGGCGGAGGGCTTGGGGCTTTTGCGTATCCGCGCGGGCGCGCGCTTGCGCGATTATCATCGTTACGCGGCGACGCATCAGCCCGCCGACTACGTGATACTGGTGGTGGAAGGGCAGTTACACGATCCCACGCTCAGTTTCCAGCTGCGCGAAGGCTTCCACGTGGTCGCGGTGGTGCCGCACTACTTGTCCGACGATCCCGAGAGCATGGGATACGCGGCGGTCATCGAGTGGCTGAATCCGCTGTTGGTGAAGGCGGAGCACGTGAAGGGGCGTCCCACGGCGTTCCTGCGGCACGAATTGAAAGCCGAGGCCAGCAGCGCTTCCTGATGGCAGTGAAGAAACCATCGCCCCGGGAACGGGGAGTACATCTCGAGATCCTGAACGAGATCGTGCGCATTGCCACGCTCGACCTCGAGCTGCGCCCCATGCTGCAGCGCATCACAGACGCGTTGGCGCAGAAATTCGGCTGGGAGTTCGTGGCCTGCGTCACCGTCGATCGCGACCGCAAGCACTTCACCTGCGAAGCGGTGACGACCACGCAGCCCACCGAGATCGATGTGGGCTACGGGCGCGAACTGGGCTCGGGGGTGGTGGGCGAGGTCGCGACGCTGGCGCGCCCCATCCTGTTGGACGACGTGCGCACGGCGAAGAACTACGTGGAGACCATGCCGGGAACGCGCTCGGAGCTCTGCGTCCCGGTGCTGCACCGCGGCGAGCTGGTGGCGATCCTCAACCTGGAGAGCACGCGGCTGCGCGAATTCCACGACCAGTTGCCGCTGGTGCAGACCATCGCCGACCAGATCGCGGGCGCCATCCACAGTGCGCGTCTGTTCCAGCAGGCGCAGCAAGCGAACCGCGCGCTGGCGGATGCGAATCGGCGTCTCGAAGAACTCTCGCGCACCGATGGGCTCACCGGCGTGGCCAACCGGCGGCAGTTCGAAGACGTGTACGAGCGGGAGTGGCGGCGCGCCACGCGTGTGAGCGGCCCCATCGCGTTGTTGATGATCGACATCGACGAATTCAAGAAATACAACGACCGTTACGGACACCAGGGCGGCGATGACTGTCTCAAGCGAGTGGCGGAGACCCTGAAACAGACGCTGGGCCGCGCCTCGGACGTGGTCGCGCGCTACGGCGGAGAGGAGTTCGTGGTGGTGCTGCCGGGAAGCGACCAGCAGGCGGCGATCGCCACCGCAGAACGACTGCGCCAGCAGGTGGAGAAGTTAGGCTTGCCGCACGAGGCGGCGACTTCCGGGAACCGGGTGGTGACCATCAGCGTGGGAGTGGCTTTCTACCAGCCGACTGAAAAAGACCGCCCGG
This sequence comes from Acidobacteriota bacterium, assembly GCA_030774055.1. NCBI lineage: Bacteria > Pseudomonadati > Acidobacteriota > Acidobacteriota bacterium. The sequence continues at coordinate 2,756 of JALYLW010000023.1, read as the reverse complement.
AGACGCTGCTTTCCGCTGCCGACCAGGCGCTCTACGGCGCCAAGCACGGCGGCAGGAACCGCACGTGCGCCGCGGTGTTCAGCGCTGTGCCGCGGTAGTGGTGAGGGGCTGGTAGCTGGAATAGACGGAGTGCTGGTGCACTTTGGTGTTGGTGAAGAGAGCGCGCGCGTCGTATTCCACCCAAGTCTGTTGCGGTACCATGACGTTCTTGTCAAGCGCGGTCATCTCGATCTTGAGGTGCATGGAACGCACTACCCCGAGGCCGGCGAAATACTTCACCGGCTCGGTGAGCGCCATGTCCACCTTGGAGACGGCGTAAGTCTGCTGGTCCACCCACACCTGGCCACGCAAGTGGTTCAACACGCGGTCCATGCGGCGGGTCTCCGGGAGCGGGCCGGGCTTGGGCGTGAAGCTGAGCACGTACGCCTTACGGCCGGCGACCGCCTCTTCTCCGGCGTAGGCGAAGGTAAAGCGCGAGAGCAAGTCGGCGTCGATGGCGACACTCTGGTCCTTGGCGCTCTGCTTCGTGTTTTTGAGTGAAGCGGTGGACTTCGCTTCCTTGTCTTCCTCCGCCTTTTGCTCACCGCCGCTCAGCGGGCGTCCGTTCTTCGCGAGCATGTGATACGTGGTCTTGTCGGCGGCGGGGATAACCTCGAAGAGCAGCTCGGTGCGGTCCTGGATGTTGCCGTCCTGGTCGTACTTCTCGACCACGCGGTTCTGGCGCCAGCGATAACGGGTGTCGAGCTTGTTTTCCTTCTCCCACTGGGCACGCTGGATCACGTGCTGCATCAGGTCGCGCAGGTCGGGTTGGCGGGGAGCCGGAGCCGCCTGCGCCATCGCGGTGAGCGGAAGCAGCGGAAACAGCGGAAACAGCAGTACGGCGATAAGGAACTTGCGCATCTGTCGTTTATATACCGCGGCGGGCACGTCGACCTGTGCTTGTTTGCTCACTTTGACGAGCGGTCGTGCAGAGCTGCCGCCGGTCGCGCCGGGGAAACTCGTACTAAGCATGGAAGCGGGGCACGCGCGCGGAGTTGTCCCGCCGAAGCGGTGGTGCATATTGGCAGCCGAAGCGTAGACTCGCGGGACAACCCGGCCTTAACACTCTTAATCTCAGACGAGGGAATTCTATGGCTCTCCTGACCGAGCCGCGTCTCGATCCCCGCATGAACACCGCTCCCGCCGACTTCGACCCGGCGCGCGGGTTCCCCGCAGGTTTTTGGGAGTTCTTCCTGCCGTTGCACCAGCGCTTCACGCCGAGGCAGCAGGAGCTATTGACGAAACGCGCGCAGGTGCTCGAGCAAGCGCAGCAAGGCAAGCTACCGACATATCTGCCGGCGTCCACGGCCACGACCTCTGATTGGCACATCGAGGTGCCGGAGTGGGCGCACGACCAGCGCAACCAGATGACGGGGCCATCCGACGACGCCGAGCTGGTGGTAAAGATGCTGAACTCGGGTGCGCCGGGAGTGATGATCGACCTCGAAGATTCGATGGCGAACGCGTGGCCTAACTTGATGACGGGCTACAAGAACACTTTGGCCGCGCTCGCCGGCGAGCTCAGCTACTTCGACAAGAAACGCAACACCGAAGTAAAGGTAAAGGACAGCAAGACGGTGCTGATGACGCGGGCGCGCGGCCTGCACATCTCGCAGGCCGGCCTGATCAAGGGCGAGGTGGTCTCGGCGTCGCTGTTAGATGTGGTGTATATCGTCCACCAAGCCGATGTGAAGGTGCTGAAGCATCCGGTGGTTTTCTACATCTCGAAGTCAGAGTCGGCGGAGGAAGCCTTGTGGTGGCGTGATGTGTTCCAGGAACTGGGGCGGATGAAGGGGTTGCCCAAGGGCTCCATCCGGTGCTTCGCACTGGTGGAGTCGCATCCGCTGGCCTTCCAGATGGAAGAGTTCCTCTACAACCTGCGCGACCACATCATGGGATTGAATCTCGGACGCTGGGATTACATGGCGAGCCTGATCCATTTCAACCTTGCGAATCCCGAGTGGGTGCTGCCCGACCGCAACACCATCCCGCACGACGTGGCGTTCTTCCAGAACCTGCGCACGCTGATGCCGGAGATCTGCCACAAACACGGTGCGATGGCCATCGGCGGCATGACGGCGCTCTATCCCAGCCGCGTGGACGCCGAGCTGAACGCGCGCGCGCTCGCCGTGCTCGAGAAGGACAAGAAGAACGAGGCGGATTGCTTGATGGACGGCGCCTGGACAGGTCATCCCGACCAAAACGAGATCGCGGTGAAACAGTTCCCGCAGCCCAACCAGATGGGGAAGCGTCCGCAGAGTGCGAACGCGCACCCCGACCTGCGTCCCGCGCCCAAGGACGTGGGAAGAAAGACGCTGGCGGGAACGCGGGCGGCGGTGCGCACGGTGATCCGCTATCGCAACGGCGTGTTGAACGGACGCGGCGCGAGCCTGCTCGATGGCTACATGGAAGACCTGGCGACCGACCGCATCTATCGGCTGATGATCGCGCAGCGCATCCGCCATCGCGACCACGTCGAGATCGTGGACGACGCCACCGGCAAGCCCGTGGAGCACACGCCGGAGTTCGTCACCAAGCTGTTCGACGAGGAGCTGGAACGGATCTTGCGCGAGCTGCCATCGGAAGCGAAGGAGTCCGAGCGGGAGACATTCCCGCGGGCGCGGCGGATCAGTGAAGACATGATCCGCGCAGGCGAGTTCGACCCGGTCTAGTCCCGGCCGGCTGTTCCCCCCCCAAGCATGTGCAAGGTTCGAAGC
>JALYLW010000022.1 GCA_030774055.1 Acidobacteriota bacterium | reverse complement strand
GCGCAGCAGTCTGCGCCGCGGCCGGTGCGAAAGCCAGTTGTGTCCAGCCCGGCTGTGCCCAACTCAGCCGTGCCGGGCGACGATCCGGTACTCACCGCACTGCGCCAGGAGCTCAAGCGCTCGCAGGAGAGGTTGCAGCTCACCGGCCAGAAGAAGCCCTACTTTATCCAGTACATCGTCAACGACACGGACGCATACGATTACGAGAGCAGCTTCGGAGCGCCGCTTGGACATGCGCGGAACCACACGCGCTTGCTCACCGTGTTCGTCCGGGTGGGTGATTACGCGCAGGATAATGATCTCGGCTACGGGCTCGGCGAGCTCGACCTGCTCAGCACGGAAGATGACGTGCTGGCGATGCGGCACACGCTCTGGCTCGCCACCGATCGCGCATACAAGAACGCGCTGCAGATGCTCACGGCGAAGCAGACGGCGCTCAAGCAGTACGAGTCCACCGATGACGTTCCCAGTTTCTCCAGAGAGGCGCCGGTGCAGTACTTCGAGCCACGCGTCGCGCTGCCTGCGGACACAGCCACGTTCGAGCGCGCACTCGATGACGCCACCGGGCTCTATCGCACCGACCCGTTGATCCAGCGGCTGGGCGGTAGTCTGCACCTGAGCGTGAACAACTATTACGTGGTCAACTCCGAGGGCACGGCGGTGCGGATGGCGCAGCCCAGCCACGCCGTCACCGTAGGTGCGGAGACGCAGGCGCCCGATGGCATGAGGCTGCGCCGCATGTTTAGCCGCCAGGCCGTTGCCCTGGAGACCTTGCCCAGCGCGGCGGAGCTGAAGCGCAAGGTAGAAGAGCAGTTGCAGACGCTGAAAGCCCTGCGTGCGGCTCCCGCGGTGGCCGGCGAATATCGCGGTCCCGTGCTGTTCTCGAATGATGCCGGCGGCACCCTGCTCAACTATCTGCTGGCCACCAACCTCGTCGGCAATCGGCCACCGCTGGGGAAATCTGGACGCGTGACCGGTCCCTACGGCGAGAGCTTCCGTGCCCGCATCCTGCCCGATACCGTCACCGTGATCGACGATCCCACGGTGGCAACCTACGCCGGCCAGCCGCTCGTCGCCGCCACCATCTATGACGACGAGGGAGTGAAGGCGCGCCCGGTGACGCTGGTCGAAAAAGGCGTGTTGCAGAGCTACCTGGTCTCGCGCCGGCCGATCCGCGACTTCATCACTTCTAACGGACACGGCCGCAATCTGGGGCCGGCCGTCAATGCCTCCCCCAGCAACATCATCCTGAAGAGTTCGAAAGCGGAGCCGGCGGCCGGACTCAAGCAGAAGCTCATCGCGCTCTGCAAGGAGCGCGGGCTCGAGTACGGCTACTACGTCGGCACCATGGCGGGCGTGGAGACTCCGCGCCTGCTGTACCGCGTATATGTGAAGGACGGGCGCGAGGAGCTGGTGCGTGGCGCTGTGCTCGATGAACTCGATACGCGCGCGTTGCGCAACGACCTGATCGGCGTGGGTGACGATCCGTATGTCAGCAACGATCCGGCGAACATCCCGGTGAGTTACGTCGCGCCGTCGTTGCTCTTCGGCGAGATCGTGGTGAAGGCTACGCCCGAAGCCAAGGACAAGCTGCCGCAGTACAGCCCGCCCGCACTCTGAGCTGCAGCACTACGCGGCGCGAGCAAGCAGGATTCGTCCCGCTTTTCCTCTTTTCCTCGCCCATGCACAGGCTTGCACCACTCTTAGGTGATTGACCATGCGTGCGCGTGCGCCTAGAGTGCTTGCACTGCCAGCGCTCGTTCTCCAGCCGCTTCATCGCCTCTACCAAGACTTGTGGAAATCGATCGCGGCTCCGTCCCTCGTGTTTCACCTACGCCCAGGAATCAACGGGATTAACAGCAGACTGGTATAATAAGTACAAGATATGGTGGTATGGGCTTGACACGCACAACATACAGGCGTAACTTCCCATCCCACGAGCAGTACTTCTTTCGGCAGAGGTGACCGGGAGAGGGGTTCTTTCAAGCAGTTGTGCGGTGGCTACTCCAGCCTGCCGCGGCATCCGCCGCGACACTCGGGGGTAAGACAAAACAGGGAAGAGCTTCCCGATCCTGCCTGCGGAAATAACGCAGCGCGGGTAAGGGCTTTTCCGCCCCAAATCGGAGGGTGAGCGTACGGCGCGAGTGGACAGCTCGTTGCCGAACGTGAGGGCGCAGGTCGCCGTGACGACCGGAACCCTTAGGAGGAGAAGTTGATGCAAAGCGACGCCGTTCGACTCGATTGGTCACGCTGGTCCCGCTGTGAATCCAGCTTCAACCTGCTGCTCACTCCGCACCAGCCCGGCATCTTCGCGCTCGCCGAAGAAGTGGTGGACGCCGCTGCCGCCGGTGGTCTTGATCAAAAGAACGGAGACGGGGCCCCCGGCGCGCCCGGTTTTGGCGCGCGGGGGTACAAGCGAATGCTTGCCGTGCTCGAGGTCGCCACGGCCGATGACCTTTCGCGCACGCTGAGCAGCCTGTTCTCGCCGGCCAGCGCGCTGCGCGAGCGGCTGCTGAGCGGCAACTGCTTCATCCGCTACGCCGTGGTCACGGATGCGATGCAGCGCGACCTGATCGCGGGGCAGCTGCAGCAATGGATCTCGGCTTCGGCCGAGGCCGCGAGCGGCATCGTGCAAAGCTTCAGCGCGCCCGGCGTTGCATCGGAAGCCGGCGCGGATGCGGCGCGGACTAGCGACAAACTGCGTGGCGTGGCGCAGACGCTGCCCGCCGGTTTCTAGACAAACATTCAGCACGCTAAGGAACAACAGCGTCATCACGATTCATTTGGATCCAGGAGATTGAAGATGGCCGACGTCACCACGAAAACGAATGGGGTTGCGCAAAACGCCGCGCAAAACGCTACCAGCGAAGTCGCGCAGCAGCAGCAGCAGAAGCAGTCCACGCGCAAAGCGCCAGGTCTCCAGGTCAAGCGGATGTTCACCAAGCCGGGCGTCTCGCCCTACAACGAGGTCGAGTGGGAGCTGCGCACCGCGAACATCTCTGACGCGAGCGGCGGAACCATCTTCGAGCAGAAAGACGTCGAGGTCCCGAAGGACTGGTCGATGACGGCGACCAACATCGTCGCTTCGAAATATCTGCACGGCAAGATCGGAAGCAGCGAGCGCGAGACCGGCGTGCGCCAGCTCATCACCCGCGTCGCCGAGACCATCCGCGATTGGGGCATCACTTCGGGATACTTCCGCAGCTCCGATGACGCGGCCACTTTCCACGACGAACTCGTCCACCTGCTGGTGAACCAGAAGATGGCGTTCAACTCGCCGGTATGGTTCAACGTAGGCTGCGACCGCATCGAGCCCGATTCCGACGCGGCCAACTGGCACTGGGCCTTCGAACAGGCGCAAGCCAGGTTCGGCGCGGTGGGCTACACCCGTCCACAGTGCTCGGCGTGCTTCATCAATTCCGTCCAGGATTCGCTGGACTCGATCCTCACCCTCGCCAAGACCGAGGGCATGCTCTTCAAGTGGGGCTCGGGGACAGGCTCGAACCTGTCGCCGCTGCGCTCTTCCAACGAAGCGCTCTCCGGCGGCGGGACGGCCAGTGGCCCGCTCAGCTTCATGAAGGGTTTTGACGCCTTCGCCGGCGTGATCAAGTCCGGTGGCAAGACGCGCCGCGCCGCGAAGATGGTGATCCTCAACGTGGAGCATCCCGACATCAACGAGTTCATCGACTGCAAAGCGAAAGAAGAGGCCAAGGCCTGGACGCTGATCCAGAACGGTTACGACGGCAGCTCGCCGGACTCGGAAGCTTACTCGTCCATCTTCTTCCAGAACGCCAACAACAGCGTGCGCGTGACCGACGAGTTCATGCTCGCGGTGGAGCGCGATGGCGACTTCTCCACCAAGGCGGTGCGCGATGGCCGCGTGGTCGCGACTTACAAATCCAGAGACATCATGCGCAAGATCGCCGAAGCCACATGGTCGTGCGGCGACCCTGGCATGCAGTACGACACCACCATCAACCGCTGGCACACTTCGAAGAACACGGCGCGCATCAACGCGTCGAACCCATGCTCGGAGTACATGTTCCTCGACGACTCGGCCTGCAACCTGGCGTCGCTGAATCTGATGAAGTTCACCACGCCTTCGGGCGCGTTCGACGTGGATTCCTACCGCCACGCCGTGGACATCACCATCACCGCGCAGGAGATCCTGGTGGACTGGGCCGGCTACCCGACCGAATCCATCATGCGGAACTCGCACGATTACCGTCCGCTCGGCCTGGGCTACGCCAACCTGGGCGCGCTGCTCATGGCCAACGGGCTGCCTTACGATTCCGACGCCGGCCGCGATTACGCCGCTTGCGTCACCGCGATCATGTGCGGCGAGGCGTACCTGCAATCGGCGCGCATCGCGGAGCAGTGTCCAGCTCTGGCTCCTGCCGGCGATCGTATCCCGGCGAGTGATGTCACCGGCGGCGCGTGCCCGGGCTTCTATCCCAACCGCGAGCCGTTCCTCGACGTGATCCGCATGCACCGGGCGTCGGTGAACCGGATCGGGCAATCGCTCAACGCTCCCGGAACTCCGGCGGCGTGGACGGGCACGCTGGCCACGCTCATCGAATCGTCGAAAGACTCCTGGGACCAGGCGCTGCAACACGGCGAAAAGCACGGCTACCGCAACGCGCAAGTCACCGTGCTCGCGCCCACCGGCACCATCGGATTCATGATGGACTGCGACACCACCGGCGTCGAACCCGACCTGGCGCTGGTGAAGTACAAGAAGCTGGTCGGCGGCGGCATGATCAAGATCGTGAACCAGACGGTGCCCTCCGCGCTCTTCAAGCTCGGCTACACCGGCGACCAGGCCAACGCCATCGTCAGCTACATCGACGCGACCGGGACCATCGAAGGCGCACCCTTCGTGAAAGAAGAGCACCTGCCAGTGTTCGATTGCAGCTTCAAGCCATCGAAGGGCACACGCTCCATCGCTTACATGGGGCACGTAAAGATGATGTCCGCGGCGCAGCCTTTCCTCTCGGGCGCAATCTCGAAGACGGTGAACATGCCGGAGAACGCCACCGTGGAAGAGATCACCGAAGCCTACCTGCAGTCCTGGAAGATGGGGCTGAAAGCCGTGGCCATCTATCGTGACGGCTCGAAGAAATCGCAGCCGCTGATGGCCAAGGGCGGCGTCACGCACGAGAAAGCGGCGCAAGCGGCGGTGGTCGCGGAGCCGGTCAGTGCGGGTCCGCCAAAAGCTGTGCGGCGCAAACTCGCCGACGAGCGGCTCTCGGTGACGCACAAGTTCTCGGTCGGCGGGCACGACGGATACATCACCGTCGGACTCTACGAAGATGGCACCCCGGGCGAGATCTTCATCACCATGGCGAAGGAAGGCTCGACCGTCTCGGGATTGATGGACTCGTTCGCCACCGCGACCTCGATTGCGCTGCAGCACGGCGTGCCGCTCAAGCTGATGTGCGAGAAGTTCGCGCACTCGCGCTTCGAGCCCTCGGGCTGGACCAACAATCCGGAGATCGGCTTTGCCAAGTCGATCATGGATTACATCTTCCGCTGGCTCCACCTGCGCTTCTTAACCGGACAGCAGCAGTCGCTGTTCGACGGCCTCCGTCCCAAATACCTGGGCGAGCCGTTGGGAGGAAAGATGCCGGCGGGCTCGGGGATGACTGACGAGCGCGCGCTGGCTTCCGGAACGATGCCGCCGCAGGGCGGGATGGCGCCTGAGTTCGGCGATACGGGTTCCGCCAACGACCAACGACCAACGACCAAAGACAGGGGACTGATGTCCGGCCACGCCGCAGACATGCTGCGTGACCACGTGGACATGGGCGACGCGCCCAGTTGCCACGTCTGCGGCGCCATCATGGTGCGGAACGGCAGCTGCTACAGATGTATGTCCTGCGGGTCTACAAGCGGCTGTAGTTAGCCGCATGAACTGCACCACCGACTGTCATCCTGAGCGAGCGGGCGGTTTCCGCGAGTCGAAGGAACCAGATCGGCGGCCGCAGCCCCACCATGAGCTGTGGCAGCACGAGCGGCTGTAGCTGACGGTCTTAGCTAACGCGATGTCATCCTTCGCGCCGCGGTTTTTGCTGCGCGGAGGATCTGGGAACACCGATTCGCACCAGTAGCTAGGTGGCGCGCGTCGTAGGCCCCCAGAAAACCCGACCACCCTGCGGCTAAAGCCGCAGGGTGGCAAACGACCCCCTGCCGAAGGCCCGCGCGCAGCATCGCGGAGCGCGACAGGCCAGGCCTTCGTAACCGTTGTTCTGGATTTGGAACAGAAACTGACAAATTCTGTAGACCAAACCTAGAACTAGGTACAACGGGGCCTGGCACAAGCCAGCCCTTGGCCATTGAGGTTTCATGATTAACACTGATCGCTTAAAAGAACTCTTTGGTTCTACGAGGAAGTTTACTGTCGATGACCTGCAAGTCCTGCGTGAGGATGCAGCGCAGACAAATCACATGACGGGGAAGCAAGACGCTTGGTTCACGACGCGGATGACGGTTGAGCTTATCGATACAATTCGAACGCTCGATGAAACTAGCGCTCGGCTCATCAAGACAACCAATCGACTCACGGCTGTCATTCTCGGAATCACGGCTGTCGCGTTTGCCCTCGCAGTCGTCGACCTTGTTCGGCACTGGTGAAGTTCTGGAGCGAAACTAGATGCGTCGCACACTCGCGGTGGTCGGCGTGGCCACGTTGTTGTGACAAGAAGCTCGGCCCGGTGCGAAGCACGCAAAGGCAGTCGGTTGACGGCAGTCCTGTCCCGGCACAGAATGGCCGCGCCTAATTTCAGGAGCCTTTTATGCGAACGTGGAAGTTCCTGGCACTAGCTGTTGTTCTCGTCAGCCTCGCAGCTGCGAGGGAAAAACTCTCTCGCGAATGGATGACCGGAATACTCATCGATGTTCAGACCGATCGGGGAACGGGACTCGCGGGCGGTACAAGCCACAGGAACGACGTCATGTATTACACGATAGATGACGGGTCTACGCTGTGGGAACTCACGCGGACTATGACGAGCGATGACGACAGAGCATTAGCTGTGACCGTAAACAGCTCCGTGCACTTCGCGATTGACGGTGGCAGGGCGCTCTTGAAGGACGAGGACGGCGTTGAGCACACGCTTGCAGTCAACAAGAAGGTTGCTAAACCGCCGACTGGGAAGGCGAGTTCGTCAGCCGGCGTGAGGGCGGCTACGGGCGGCGCGCCCGAGGCAGACAAGCAGGCGACCAAGGATGAAGCGCAGATCCGGCAGCTCTTCGTCGAATGGCAACGCGCGTTCGAGGCCGGGGACCTCGACGGCGTCATGCGCCTCTACGCTCCCGAGGAGGCCATCGTCCGTGACCCCGCAAACAACGACCTGGTCGCCTTCGACGTCGTTCCGCCCATCCAGTACGTCGGCCGCGCCGCTTATCGCCAGAGCTACGCCAACTTCTTCGCGCGGTTCGAGCACCCGCCCAAGATCTCGAGCCTCGACAACATGCGCATCGTCGTCGGCAAGGACATGGCCGTCGCCCACGGCAGCGAGCGCATAACCGGTGTCGCAAAAGGCGGCGCCCCGATGGACGTCACCCTCCGCTGGACCGAGGTCTTCCGCAAGTTCGACGGTCGCTGGTTCGTCGTCCACGAGCACGTCTCCGTCCCCGTGGACTTCGAGCGCAATGCCCCCATCTTCGACGCCAAGTAGTTGGTTCTGTAGCCCTAAAGGGCTCTCCCCTCCTTGCGGCGGGTGGGCGGGTGGCCCAACCGCACTTGGTAATTTGCGTGGCGGGTGTCCCAACCCTAAAATGTGGGCTGGGCGGGTGGCCCACCCTAAATCTCGGGTGGCCCATCCTTTGCGTCCGCAAAGGGTGGGAGCGATGGACTCTGCTCGAATCAGTCCGGGCGGTTGGCCACCTTAGGAACTCGGGCGAGCGTCCTGAACCTTTTGGCCGGCGGGTGGCCCAGACAATGCGTTGCCCCACGTTCTTAACCGGCGGGTGGGCGGGTGGCCCACCCTTTAGAATCTCGGGTGCCCATCCCCGCCGCGGCGGGCGAAGCGGTTCGTGCGAAGCCCATTCGACTGCGCTCAGGGCAGGCTTCGGGTGGGAACGCGTCGGTTTGACTATCCCGCCGGCGGGGCGTACTGTTAATGATGAGGTTGGTAGCGGGCGTTTCTCCTCACCCCTACCGTCTGTGTTCTATCCTCTCTCCTCTTTCAGGTCCTCTGAGCTAAGTCAGCCCATCTGAAGTCCATTCCTCTTAGTCACAGCACGACAACCTTGGAGGTTGACCCATGTTTGCTCGCAACGTTTCTGTGCGCCTGAAGCCCGCGATGTTGAATGACTACACCAAGACGTTCACCAACGACGTCCTGCCCCTGCTGCGCAAGCAGAAAGGTTTCCAGAACGAGATCAGCTTCTGCAATCCCAACAGCCTGGACGTGACCGCGATCAGCCTGTGGGACACGCGCGAGAATGCGGAGATCTATGCCAAGAACTCCTTTGGCGAAGTGATGAAGCTCCTGTCGAAGACGATCGAGGGCACGCCGAAAGTCCGCAGCGAAGACGTGATCCAGTCGACCTTCAAGACGAACGTGGCCGAGCCCGTCGCCGCGCACGCATAAGCATCCCCTTTGGGGACGTGATGGTATCGGGGAAGGCGGTTCATCCGCCTTCCCCGCATTTCTTTGTAGCTATCGCGCTACGGTCGCCGCGGCCACGACCTGCGCGCGAAGCCTGCCAGGTGCCCCACGTTCTTAACTTGCCCTGCGCGGAGCCGAAGGGAGCTGGTTTTGCTTGCGTGGGTGCTGCTCCTTTCCACGCCGCTCCGTCGCGGACCCGACCTACGCGCCAGCCTTCGGCAGGGCGGAAGAACCCCGACCGCGAGAAGAGTTCCTTCCACACTGCCGGTAGGCTCGCGCGCTTCTGGGCCCGCTTTCTCGCCGATCAGCAACAGCCTGAACAGCGCCAGTTGCTGGAAGGACACGTGCACCACTTACAGCAATCGTCTTGGATCGTCACCACGGTACCCGGGTCGGCGGTGAGGTAGACGAGCATCACGCCCTCGGCAATGTTATGTGTCTCCGCCGTCACCGTTCCTTGCTGCATCAGGCGAAGCAGCGTCTGACAATGCGGGTCGAGGCTGTTGCCTTTCTCCCCGGCGGCTTTGTCCTCCTGCGTGCGATAATCTGCCGCCGCCGCCTGGATCGCTTTCGCCGCCTTGGCGGAGCGGGCGGTCACCAGCACGATCAGCCCGTTCTTCAAATGAATGGTGTCGATCGCGCCGCCATTTGCTTTTATCGTCTTCTGGAATGCCATGATGCTCTGATCGCGTTTACACGTCGGATCCAGTTTGATCTTCTTGTCCGCTACGGCTACCGGACTGAGTGCCGTCAGAAGCAGGGCCGCAACCACGATGCGTCGGATCATTGGTGGTCTCCTCTAAGGTGGATTTGCGGAGGGATTGTCTCCAATGCGGCCGCGCTTGCGCAGCTAGTGTCTTTTTTGTTCGGTTTTCAGAACAAGACGTGTCAAGCCCCTCAAACTCACGATTTCCCGCTAACTCACTCACTCCAATCACAATAAAGACACACGATAGTTTGCCGGTTTGCCCTACCGAAGCTGCCATACTGGAAGAGGCAACGTGTGTCTCCATAACGCTGACACGCGCATCGGGACTACGCTCTTTGAAATCACGCTCTTCTAAGTAACGAAACCAGCATATTTCCGGGATTTGCCCCGGGATTTCCGGGATTTAAATCTGCAAGTCTCTCATTCCATTGAAGAGGGCGAAGGGAGGGGGGAGGGGGTGTATCCCCGATGGCCGCGAGGCCGGCTACTTCTCCATCACCACCAGCTCGCCGTTCTCCACGCGGACTGACTGGATGAACTCTGGCAGCTTCATCTTCTCGCGGTTCTCCGGCTCGGCCAGCTTCTGCTGCACCAGTTTATCCACCAGTCCGAGCGGGATGCTGACCAGTCCCAACTTACAGCTCGTGGGATGGAAGGCCACGTAGCTGCCTTCGTTTTGGCTGGCTTCGTGTTGGGTCCCCAGTCGTCCGGAGAGGCTGAAGATGAACTCCTTGCCGAAGCGTTCCACCGTCATCTGAACGGTGATCTCGTCGCCGGCTAGTGTCACCGTCGGCGCCTTCACCGTCCTTACCAGCGCGGCCGCGGCCGTTTCTGCCTGCGCATTACTCGGGACATTACTCGTCGCGTTACTCGATATCTCCGCCACGCTCTGCTCGATGTATGCGTTCAGCTCGTTTTCGCTGAAGCGGGCTGGCAGCCCCGGCGTGCCTTCGTTATGGGCGCGCTGGAGCGCGTCGAGCTTGGTGCGGAAGGCGGCGGCATCTGCCGCGCGCTCTTGCGGCGTCCGCTGCACGGCGAGCGGAGGCGCCGGACGGCGCAGCACCTGCACCACCACCAGGACCAGCGCGAGCAGTATCAGCCAGCGGATCAGCCGCCAGACGGAGAATCCGGACGGTTTCTTCGCTTCGTTGGGTGGAGCTTTTGCCGCTGCCGCGCCGCCGACCCATGCCATGCCGCGCATTTTAGCCTTAAGTTGCTGATTAGGGCAGCCGTCCCGCGGCGGGCTTCTCGACCAGGCCGCGCTCCCAGGCATCATGCTCATTCTTCCCCCAGTGGTTGAACCAAAAGCAGCAGTAGCCAGGGGGCGTGGGGGGTGTGTTATACTCTGCGAGTACGTGCGACAAAGAAACTTGGTTGTGTGCAGCACTCGCCAAACAGCGGTTCCTGCCTGAAGTATCCTCCTCGTGATCTTTATCGTCCGGCGCTGAGCGTTTAAAACCGCGCAGCAGCATCGTTCCAAAGCGATCCGAAAGGCCTGGCAACAGGCGGTTCGGGGAGCCCGGGGCGGCGCCGCCGGTAGCAACACGTAACATTAGAAACAAGGAATGTGTAATCAACATGGAACAAGGAACAGTGAAATGGTTCAACGACGCTAAGGGCTACGGCTTCATCACCCGCCAAACGGGCGAGGATGTCTTTGTCCACTTCTCCGCCATCCAGGCGAGCGGCTTCCGCTCCCTCGCGGAGGGTCAAGCGGTGCAGTTCACAGTGACCAAGGGGCCGAAGGGCTTCCAGGCTGAGAACGTACAGCCGGTCTAAGGATCCGTACCAGGTAACACAGAAGGCGGCCGCCAACCAGCGGTCGCCTTTTGCTTTGGGATGAGGCCGCCGGAGTGGCGCCGGGCATTGTCCATTCGCCGTCTCCACACGAGATACGGCTATGACGCCTGAAATCCTAAAAATGATGTGAGTGCCCATAAGGGTAGCTTGTTGGGACGGGAATCGTGCTAGGCTGCGCCTAAGTTTTTTGTTTCCCAGGGTCCCAGCATCGCGACTTCCCGGCACGCCGAGCTACACGCCCGCGGAAGGGGTGTGTGCGGCGACGTGGGAGGGTGATGTGGGGATGACGAAGTCGCCGCAACTGGAATACTTGACGGCGAACGATTGGGTGCTGATTGGCGATCACGCGGAGCGCGTGAAGTTCCACGCGCAGCAGACGCTGATCCGGGCGGCTTTGCCCATCGAGGCAGTCTTCGTGATCGTGAGTGGGACGGCGCGCGTGGAAGTGGGTGGCAAGGCGATCGCATCGCTGGGCGCGGGCGCCGTCTGCGGCGAGATGGCGTTCCTCGAAGGCCGGCCGGCCAGCGCTTCCGTGGTGGCCGAGACTGAGGTCGAGGCCGATCGCCTGCTGGCCAGCAAGTTGCGCGAGATCTTCGATACTTTTCCTTCCATCGGCCACCGCTTCTACAAATCGATCGCGCTGAATCTATCGCGGCGGTTGCGGGATACCTCGTCGGCGCTGGCCGAGAAGAGCAGGAGCGGCCCCGGCTCGGGCTCGTAC
>JALYLW010000021.1 GCA_030774055.1 Acidobacteriota bacterium | reverse complement strand
CAAAAGGCCGGCGCAAGCCGGCCTTTGTTATTCTGTGCTGCCTTCGCTCACTTCGCGCGGTATTCGTTCTTGTGTACCACTCCGCCTTTCATCACGAACTTCACCGTCTCGAGCGCGCGGACATCTTTCGTCGGGTCGCCATCCACGGCGATGATGTCCGCCCACTTCCCGGCTTCGATCGTCCCAATCTTGTCATCGAGTCCGAGCAAGTTCGCGGCGTTGATCCACGAGGTCCGCAGCGCGTCCATCGGCGTCATGCCGAGCTGCACGTAGACGTTGAACTCGCGCGCGTTGAGCCCGTGCGGATAGACGGCTGCGTCGGTGCCGAACGCCACTTTCACGCCGCTGGCGAAGGCGTGCGCCAGGTTCTTGCGCGCCTCCGGCATAACCGCGTGTGCCTTGGCGCGCGCGAACTCAGGCAGTGCGGTGGCTTCGTTCTCGAGCAGCCAGTAGCCGAGGTAGAGTGTGGGGACAAGGTACGTCCCATTCTTCTTCAGCGCCGCGATGCCTTGATCGTCGATGTAGGACCCGTGCTCGATGGAATCCACGCCGGCTTCCGCGGCCCAGATGATGCCGGGGCCGCCATGCGCGTGCGCCGCGACCTTGCGGCCGAGGCGATGCGCTTCCGCCACGATCATCTTCATCTCTTCGAGCGAATACTGCGAGGCTTTGGGATCGTCGCCGCGCGAGAGCACGCCCCCGGTGGCGCAGACCTTGATGAGGTCGGCGCCGTACTTGATGATCTCGCGCACCTTGTGCTGCACCGCTTCCACGCCGTCGGCTACGCCGTCGTTGCTCTTGCGCCACTCGTAGGGCAGCAGGTTGTTGTCGCAATGTCCGCCGGTGATGCTGAGCGCGGGCCCACTGGCGAGGATGCGCGGTCCCACCACGCCGCCGGAGTTGATGGCGTCGCGCAGGTCGATATCGGAATATCCGCCGGCGCCGACGTTGCGGATGGTGGTGAAGCCAGCTTCGAGCGTCGTCTTGGCATACTGCGCGCCGTAGAGCGCCTCGCGCGCCGTCGAGGTTGCCAGTCCAGAGTAGCCGTGATGCCAGGGATCGCCGGTGATGTGCGTGTGCGCGTCGATCATTCCGGGCACAACCGTCGCGTTCGACAGGTCGATGAGCGTCTCGCCCGGGGCGATGGCTTTGAATGGTCCGCCCACGCGCACGATCTTGTCGTTCTCGATCACGATGGCTTGGTCAGTGAGCATCTGCCCGGTCTTGACGTCGAGCAGGCGTCCGGCGCGGATGATGGTACGCCGTACCGGCGGCGCGGCTGGCGCAGGTGTTTGCGCCACAGCCGAGGCGATTAGCGTGAGCACGACGAGCAGAGCTCTAACAATGCGTTTCATGGGTCTCCTGGAAAGGAAGTTCTGCGTTCATCCGCGGGAGGTTCTGGTGGAGCGCGCGATTATACGCCTGGGCTAAGCGCTATCCGGACCAATGCCAGCGGCACGCCCACGCCGAGCGCCACGGCGTAGGCCACGCCCGGCCAGAACGCGCGCGCGAACTCGACTGCGCGCAGCGCCGCGAGCAGCGGGAAGGTGAGCAAAGCGAGCACGTTGCCGCGCTTTGCCGCGGCCGGCGCGAGCTTCCACAGATGCTTTATGTCGGCGGTGCCGGGCAGCGCGTGCACCCCCATCGAGAATCCCAGCCAATAGAACAGATAGGCCAGCGGATCGAATATCCGCAGCTCCCACACCGGCAGGAAGACCGCCCAGCAGAAGAGCACGCACAGCGCGCTGTTGATGAAGAACGGGCCCAGCGTCTCGCCAGCGGCCGCGCCGAAGTGGTTGGAGTGCTCGTGCTGCACGTGTCCGAAGGGCGGCGCCAGCTCGAGGAAGCGGACATCGAAGATGGCGAGCTTGAACATCCGGCAGAACATGAGGTGTGCGGCCTCGCGCACCATCGCGCCCGGGAAGGTCAGCGCCGTCAGGAAGATGCCGACGGTGATCATCCTTTCGGTCTCTGTTTTGACGTCTGCTTCGGCCGCTTCCCTTTCGGCGCTGGTGGAACGCCGGCCTGGTTTGCAGATTGGTTTGCGGATTGGTCTGCAGCTTGTGCCGCGAGCGTCTTCGCGGCGGCGTCGAGCGCTGGCATCTCGGGATAGAGCGTGGCCGCTTCGCGCATCTTCCGTGCTGCTGCGCCGAGCTTCCCTTCCCGCGCCAGCCGCGCGGCTTCGGCGGCGAGGTCGTTGGCCGCGACGGCGCGCTCCCAGATCTGCGTGACCTCGCGGAAGAGCGCGTCCCTGGCTTCGTACTTCGGATGTCCGTTGAGCAGCAAGCGCGCACGCTCGTAGTCGCCGGCGAGCAAGTAGGCTTTCACCGTGAGCAGGAAGATGCGATCGGATTCACTGCCCGCCTCGAGCACTGTGCGCAGCTCCGTGGCAGCTGACGCATACTGCTGCTGCTCGAGCAGGCGCTCGCCCGCGAGCAATGCCTGGGCCGCTTCCACGTATGCGCTGCCATGCCAGAGCGCGAACGCGGCCAGCGCAACGATGGCCAGCAGCCCGAACTGCACCCACGCCGGGAATGGGACTTCGTAGAAGCGCTGCCGGCACTTGAAGCAGAGCGGCGCGCCCGCGACTTTGAGCCACTCCGTCTCGCCCTTGTCGGCGCCGCACTCGGAGCAGATGGTGGGATCGACGGCGCGCTCGATCTTGAGTGCGCGTCCGCCGGCCTGCGCGTCTTGCGCGCGGCGCGTGGCGCAAGGCTCGCACACCGTCACGCCATCGAGCGCATACATCTTGGCCAGCGGGAGCGACGTTTTGCAGGTGCGGCAGGGAGCGCGGCGCATGCGTTGTTTGTGAGACCTGACGGATTATGGGCGGCGAACGCGCGATTGCAAACCGAAATCTTGCCGGATTCCCTTTCCCGCGCGCGGCGCGTATCGTTCCCGTACATCTCCTTCCGCTTCGGAGGCCGCCCTATGTCCCGCTTGCCCGTTCTCTTGCCCTTCCTCTTGTTCGCCGCGACGCTGGCTTTCGCCGGTGCCAGCAACAGCACCCGCGAGGCCAAGCCGCACCGGTACGTGAACGTCGCGACCCATTTTGCCGAGCTGCCATTCACCGACGCGGTGCTCGCGGGCGACACGCTCTACGTCTCCGGACGCATCGGCCTCGACCCGCAGACGCGCAAGGTGCCCGCCGCGATCGAGGATGAGGTCCATCTGCTGATGGACGCGGTCAAGGCCTCCGTCACCGAGGCCAACCTGACGATGGACGACGTGGTCAACGTCACCATCTATTGTCCCGACCTCACCCTCTACGACCGCTTCAACGCTGTCTATAAGACCTACTTCACCGCCGGGCGCTATCCCGCGCGCGCGTTCATCGGCTCCGGGCCGCTGCTCTTCGGCGGACACTTCGAGATCACCGCCATCGCCGTCCGCCAGGCTACTCCGGCGAAAGCAACAGGGAAGAAGAAGTAGGAGCAGCATGGAGACGGCCCGAATCGCGCAAGAAAAGACAGCGGAGTTGCTGGCGCCGTTTGTGGGCGAGCTGCCGCGCGAGCAGCTGCAGCAGATATCGAAGTACATCGATATCCTGCTGAAATGGAATGAGAAGACCAACCTCACCGCGGTGCGCGATCCCGAGCAGATCGTGTTGCGCCACTTTGGCGAGGCGTTCTTCGCTGCCCGCGCCCTGCTCCAGCCGGATAGTGCGCTCGACGTGATCGACGTCGGCTCCGGCGCCGGCTTTCCCGGTTTGCCGCTCAAGCTCTTCGCTCCGCGCGTCCGGCTGACCCTGGTAGAGGCGCAGGAGAAGAAGGCCACCTTCCTGAGAGAGGTAGTGCGTGCGCTCGCCTTCGGCAGCGTGAAGGTGCTCGCCACACGCGCGGAGACGCTCACCGTGCAGGCCGACCTGGTGACCTTGCGCGCGGTCGAAAGATTCGACGCCGTCCTGCCCGTCGCCGGACGCCTCGTCAAGCCCGGTGGCCGGCTTGCGCTCCTCATCGGCACCGGCGAGATCGGCAGCGCACACCAGCTCCCCGAGTTCCAGTGGCAGGAGCCGGTCAAGGTGCCGCAGTCGCGCAATCGCGTCCTGCTGGTAGGGAATCATCCAGAGCAAGAATCAACGCGATAACAAGTGGTCCCGCGATGGCGTGCCCACGCGGTTCCACCACCCGATTGAGAGTGAACCTGCGCCGAACCCATCTGGAAATACTCAGAATCACAGTCGCCAAGAGGATGGCGTGAGAGGTTCCGGCGGCCGGCGCTGCGTCCATAAGTAGTTAACATCTACGCTAGAAGTGGAGTAGCTGTGCGGCTTTGGTGCAATAATCGCGCACGGATGGGTTGGGAATTGCCTATATTCATGAGTTAAAGTGGGTTGTACTTGCAATTCCGCGCCCTTCAAGCTCGCCTGGATGCGCGACGTGGCAGGCGGCGAGTTCGCGTCCTCCAGAACCTTACCCGTAATAGTGGGACGGAACCTCGATTTCTGGCGGATCTCGATGGAAAGAGTGGCGTGTTCGCGTCATTTGTGGCCAGAAACGTTGGAAAAGCGACCTGAGAACCAAGTTAGTAACTAGGCCGACCCAGCGCTGTTCCACGTGGAACATTGACCCCGCGGACCCGCGCGCTCGCTCGACCTCCCTCTGAAATCCCTCTGAGCCCGCACCGCCCATGTTCCACGTGGAACAGTTTTCCGCAATTTGGACGAGAAATCCGAGAAATCCTCGGTTGCGCAATCCGCGCAGCAAAGCTACTCTCGGAATCGCTACTGGCCTCTCCCTAAAACTCATGGCACGCGTCATCGCTGTCGCCAACCAGAAGGGCGGCGTGGGTAAGACCACCACCGCCATCAACCTGGCTGCCTCTTTCGCTGCCGCCGAGGTTCCGACGCTGTTGGTGGACTGCGACCCGCAGTCGAACTCCTCCAGCGGCCTTGGATTCCACCGTGATCCGCAGCGCCTCTCCACCTACGACCTGCTGATGGCCTCGGCCAGCGCCGAAGATGCGATCCTTCAATCGGGCACTGAGAAACTCGCCACCATCCCCGCGCACAAAAACCTGATCGGCGCGAACCTCGAGTTGGTCGGAGCTGAGCGCCGCGAATTCCGCCTGCGCGAAGCACTCGCGCCGGTCCGCGACCGCTATCAGTTCATCGTGCTCGACTGTCCGCCGGCGCTCGATCTGCTGACCCTGAACGCGCTCGTTGCCGCGGATTCCGTGCTTATTCCCATGCAAGCGGAATACTTCGCGCTCGAGGGGGTGTCCGAGTTGCTGGACACCATCGAGCGCATCCGGCAGAGCTTCAATCCCGACCTCGCCATCGAGGGTGTCGTCCTGACCATGTATGACGACCGCACCAACCTCGCCCAACAGGTGGCCAAGGACCTGAAGCAGTTCTTTGGCGACCAGCTCTGCCGCACCACCATCCCGCGGAATATCCGCCTGGCGGAGGCGCCGAGCTTTGGCAAGCCGGCGCTCGACTATGACCCGCAATCGCGCGGCGCAGAGGCTTACATCAAGTTGGCGAAGGAGCTGATCACGCGGGCAGAGAAGCGCCAGGCCGCCGCTGCGCAGGTCCACGAGAAAGTCGCCGCGGCCGCGGTTGAACATTAGGTTTCGGTCTAACAGTAAGGGAGAGGGGGAGTTCTAATGGGAGTTTCCTTATGAACGACAAGCGCAAGGTCTTGGGACGCGGCTTGGAGTCGCTGCTACCCGGAGCGCGTGCCACCGCTACGGCGCCGCCGCCAGTGGCGACCGCGCAGGAAAACGGCGTTCGCGAGATCCCCATCGAGGAGATCGAGCGCAACCCCTACCAGACGCGCACCCGCCTCGACGAGGTGGCGCTGCATGAGCTGGCCGCGTCTATCCGCTCGAATGGCGTCGTCCAGCCGGTGATCGTGCGCCAGGTCGCAGGACGCTTCCAGCTCATCGCCGGCGAACGCCGCTGGCGCGCCTCGAAGCTGGCAGGGAAGCCGACCGTGCCGGCCATCGTGAAAGCGGTCTCGAACGAGCAGGCGATGGAGATGACCATCATCGAGAACCTGCAGCGCGAGGACTTGAACCCGATCGAGCAGGCGCGCGCGTATGAGCGCTTGGCGCGCGAGTTCAACCTCACGCAGGAGCACATGGCGCAGCGTACCGGCAAAGACCGCTCGTCGGTGGCGAACTTCCTGCGACTGCTGCGCCTGCCGGTCGAGGTGCAGCTCGATGTGGAGAGCGGAGCGCTCAGCTTCGGCCACGCCAAGGTGCTGATGATGCTCGACGCCGCCGACGCACAGCTCGAGCTCGCCAAGCGCGCGGTCGAAGATGCGCTCTCCGTCCGGCAACTCGAGGAGATCATCCACGACCTGATGCATCCGGCGGAAAAGCCGGAGCGGCAGAAGCGCGCGGTGGATCCGAACGTCGCCGAAGCGGAGAGGGAACTCGAGCGCGCGCTCGGCGTGCGGGTGGAGATCCGCGACCGCGGCGGCAAAGGGAAGATTGTGCTGCGCTACGGCTCGCTCGAGGACTACGACCGCGTGGTCGAGATGCTGGGGGCCCGCAAATAAAGTTGCAATGGAATCGCATATCGATGGGCATCGATATAACGGAAAGGGCATGATCCGCAAACTCAGCTCCGGCAAATATCGTCTCTATTCGCGGAAGAAGGATCCGAAGACGGGGAAGCGCCGCAACCTCGGCACGTTCTCGTCACTCGCCGCGGCCAAGAAGCACGAGCGCGCGGTGCAGTTCTTCAAGCGCGGCTAAGGCGCGAAGACGCTGGGCTTTCGTCGCTTCCGGGCTATAATCCGCGCACTCCATGACACTGTCTGCCGGCAGTAAGCTCGGACCTTACGAGATCCATTCCCCCGTCGGCGCGGGTGGCATGGGCGAGGTGTATCGGGCGCGCGACACGCGGCTGGGCCGCGACGTCGCCATCAAGATCCTGCCCGAGGGTTTCACTCAGGATACCGACCGTCTGCGGCGCTTCGAGCAGGAAGCGCACGTCGTCGCCACTCTCAACCATCCGAACATCCTGGCGATCTTCGACGTCGGCAAGGAAGATGGCGCGCCCTATCTCGTCACCGAGCTGCTCGAGGGCGAACCGCTGCGCGAGAAGTTGAAGAGCGGTCCGCTGCCGGTGCGTCGCGCCCTCGAATACGCCCTGGGCATCGCGCACGGGCTGGCGGCGGCGCACGAGAAGGGGATCGTCCACCGCGACCTCAAACCGGAGAATGTTTTCGTTACGCGCGATGGACGCGTCAAGATCCTCGACTTCGGCCTCGCCAAGCTGGCGCGGGCGGAGGCCGCCGCGGCCGGCGCCACGCTCGACAGTCCGACCATCGATCACGCGACCTCGCCGGGCATGCTCCTGGGGACGGTGGAGTACATGTCGCCGGAGCAGGTGCGAGGGCAGCCCGCCGACAGCCGCTCCGACATCTTCGCGCTGGGGACAATGCTCTACGAGATGCTGGCGGGCGCCCGCGCTTTCCACCGCGAGACCGCGGCGGAGACGATGACCGCGATCCTGAAAGAAGATCCGCCGGAATTCACCGACGCCGCGCACCCGGTACCGCCGGGACTGGAACGCATCGTGCGGCGCTGCCTGGAGAAAACGCCGGAGCAGCGCTTCCAGTCTGCACGCGACCTCGCTTTCGCGCTCGAGTCGATCTCCGGGATGTCGAGCGGGTCGGTCGTCGCTCCCGCCCGCGCGCTGGGCAAGGGCCGCAGTTGGCGCACGCCGGCGGGGGTCGTACTCGTGGCCGCGCTCGCGGTCGGCATGTATTTTGCCGGGCGCGGCATGGCACCGAGGGGGAACTCGGCGGCTGCGTACCGGCAACTCACTTATCGTCCACAAAGCATCTTCCGCGCGCTCTTTGCGCCCGACGGGCAGACGGTGATCTTCACCGCCGCCGACGAAGGAACGTCGCCCACGCTGTACACCATCCACCCTGACTATCCCGAGGCTAAATCTTCGGGATTGAAAGGCGTGCAGCTGCTGGCGGTGTCAAAGAAGGGAGAGCTGGCGCTGCTCACGCACGCGCAATTCCTCTCGCATCGGCTTTTCCGCGGGACGCTGGCTCGGATGCCGCTCGGCAGCTCCGCGCCGCGCGAGATCCTGGAGGGCGTGGAGGAGGCGGACTGGACGCCGGACGGCTCGGAGCTTGCGATCATCCGCGAGGTCGGTGGCAAGACTCGGCTGGAGTATCCGGTGGGGACGGTGCTGTACGAGACGGCGGCCTATGTGAGCGACCTGCGCTTCTCGCCGAAGGGCGACCGCATCGCCTTCTTCGATCATCCGGGGAAGTTTGACGACCGTGGCGCCGTGTCGGTGGTGGAGATTGCGACAAAAAGAAAGACGGACCTGGCGGGCGGGTTCTGGGGAATGGAGGGTTTGGCTTGGTCGCAGGACGGCGGAGAGGTGTTCTTCTCCGCCAGCACCGGCGGCGCTAACTACCAGCCGCGCAGCGTGACGCTGCAGGGGAAACAGCGGCTGGTGCTGCCGGCGGCGGGCAGCCTGATCCTGTATGACGTGGCGCCGGGCGGCCGCTGGCTGGTGGCGCGTGGAGACCTGCAGCACCGGGTCGTGGCCAAAGACCCCGCAAGCGGTGCCGACCGCGATTTCTCGTGGCTCGATTTCTCGATCGGCCCCAGCATCTCCGACGACGGTCGTCTCATCGCTTTCAGCGAGGAAAGCTCGGCTATGGGCGCGAACTACGCCATGGTGCTGCGCAAAACCGACGGTTCTCCGGCGGTGGTGCTCGGTGAGGGTATCGGCCCTGTGTCGGGCGATGGGAAGTGGGTGGCCTCGGTTGTCGCCACGACCCCGCCCAAGTTGATGTTGTATCCCACCGGTGCGGGCGAAGGACACCAGTTGGAGCCAGGCTTGCTGGTGGGTTACGCAGGAGTCAGCTGGTTCCCCGACAGCAAACGGCTCCTGGTGTGCGGGAACGAAGCGGGCCGCGCGACGCGGTGCTTTGCCCAGGATATTGCTGGTGGCCCACCGAAACCCATCACGCCCGAAGGCATCCAGCTCGCATGGGTATCTCCGGATGCAAAGACCGTTCTAGGACTGGCCCCAGACCAGTGGAAATACTTCCTCTATCCCATCGGCGGCGGCGAGCCCCGCACGCTCCCGCAAATGACGCGGGACATGATCGCGATCGGATGGAGCGGTACCGATTCCGTACTGCTTTACCGTACCGGGCAGTTGCCGTTGCGGGTGGAAAAGATGGACCTAGCAAGCGGACGCCGCACGCCGGTGCGTGACCTCTCCCCAGCGGACCGCTCCGGGGTGCTCGGGATCAGCAGCATCGCCATTTCGCCCGACGGCAAGTCCTATACGTACGGCTACCCGCGCGATGTCTCGCAGCTGTTCACCGTCGAAGGCGTGAAGTAGGCGCTAGTGATCGGCCAGCGGGACCAGCTCCGCAATCGCTTGCCGCAAGCGCTGCAAGGTGTGTTCCAGGTCGGCGAGGCGGCGCTGACGAAAGGCGAGCCGAGGGAAGCCTACTTCTTCAGCGGGTTGTAATTGATGGGACCGGCGTTGAAGCGCCCATCGGGCTGGGGTGCGTTGTAGGTCACGGTGTTGAGGAAGCGCTGGCGGTACATCTCCCCATTGCGGAACCACGCCCAGCTCAGCGGCGACTGGATCCCCTGCAGGAGCCGGTAGTTGTCGTACACCTCATCTTCTTCGGTGCGTTCGCCCGTCTCATCGCGCACGGTGTAGCTTTTCTTGATGGGCAAGTGCGAATCGGTGGAGACGTAGTAGCTCACCCCGCGGTTCTGCGCGTCCATGATGGTGATCTTCTCCGCCGGCTTCGACTCGGCGATGGTCAAGCCCTCGTAGAAGAGCGCGGTGCCCGGCGCCTTCAGCCAGCGCCGCAACACGGCTTCGTTCGAATACTCGCGCCGCTGGAGATATTCCTTCAAGTCATCGGGATCGAGCATGCTCGTTCCCTTGTAGGTCGTCTCCCAGGCCTGGTTGCCGTTGTAGATCACGATCCAGTCGCGCTGCTTGGTGAGCTCCATGCGGTCTTTGTCGGGATACTTCCAATAGCGCCAGAACATCACACCTGTCCCTGACGGATTGCCGTGGTAGAAGCGATAGCTGCGTCCCACCTCTTCGCGCGTCTGATAGTTGAGGTAGGCGTCGCCGCCGAGCGCGCGGAGCATCTGGTCGAGCAGCGCCTTGGCGCGCTTCGCGTTCTCGCTGTCGTTCGGGATCGCGGTGGGACTCGGGCTGGAAGCCGTCGGCGGCGTTTGCGCCGGCGTGGTCACGACTGCCGGCTTCTGCGCGAACGCAGATGCGGCAGCAGTGACGATGATGGCGAGCAGGGAACAGAGGGTTCTCTTCATTAGGCTTTGGGCTTTGATTTTTGGACTCTTACATTAGAAGCAGGAGCTGAGACTCTGGCTGCTTGCGAGCATCGTTTTCTGCTCGGTACTCGGTACTCGCAACTCGGTACTAGCCCACCAAAACCGCGCCCCCGTTCACGTTGAACACTTCCCCAGTCACGAATCCCGCGCCCTCGCCGCAGAGAAAGACGATGCACGCGGCCAGCTCTTCCGGCGTCCCGGCGCGGCCGAGCGGAATGGTCGCAAACACCTTCGGCGCGATGGTTGGATCCTCGAGCGCCGGTGCCGCCATATCCGTTGCGACCCATCCGGGCGCCACGCAGTTCACCCGGATCTTGTCACGCGCCAGCTCGGTGGAGAGTCCCTTGGTCATGCTGATAAGCGCGCCTTTGGTAGCGGCATAGTCGCAGTGCAGCGCCTCGCCACGCTGCCCAGCAGTGGAACTGATGAGCACGACCGCCCCGCCCTCGCCTTGCCGCTTCATCTGCGCCACCGAATGTTTCACCAGCCCGAAAACAGAGTTCAGGTTCACGCCCATGGTGTTCATCCATTGCTCATCGGACATGCGATCGATGGGCGCGTCGTTGGGCGGCCATATGCCGTGGTTCGCCACCATGATGTCGAGCCTGCCAAAATGCTTGACCGTCGCCTCGACCAGCGACCGCGCGTGTTCGGGCGTGGACAGCTCCTGCTGGAAGGTGGCGGCGTTCTCGCGTCCGCAGGCCTCGACGACCTTGTCCGCGCGGACGGCGGCCTTATGATAGTTGAATGCGACCTTCGCACCGGCCTTGGCCAGCATCTCGACCGTCGCCGCGCCGATGCCGCGCGACCCGCCGCTGACCAGCGCAACCTTGTTCGTGAGTGAGAGTTCAATGGCCATCATCAGAGAGACGGATTATAGATCCAGCGCGCTATCACCTACTGCGCCGGCCCCGGCAAAGACATGTGCTCATGGACCACAAGCCACTTTCCGTCGCGCCTTTCGAGCACTGCGGTGTAGCGCCCTTCCGGTTTTTCTATGCCGCCATCTTTTCGCGTGAGTTCGGCATGCCACGTAGCCGTTGCCCACGCCAGGTTGCCGCGGTGATGGGTGCGCAGATCATCGTTCAGCGTGAACTTTGCCGACTTGTACGGAGCAAAAGCCTTGGGCACGCCGGCTGCGTAACCCGCCCAGCCGTTGTACTTCATGGGAGCGATATCGAAAAACGTGAGGTCTGCGTCCTTCGCATAGAACGGCGCTGCCTTTTGGGGGTCCAAGTTTCCCCAGGCGGCATAGAGTTGCTTCAGTACCGTGCTTACGTCGTCGTCGGCGGTGGTTGGCTTGGCTTCTTTCTTCCCTTGCGCAACCGCTGGCAATACCAGCAGCAACAATCCGAATCCCACTGTGATCAGGATCCTCCGTGTCATAGCGCTCCTCCTGGAATATCGGCGCGAGAAGTTTACGCGCGCCAGTGCTTCGCCGCTTCCACGAACGCCACGAATAACGCCCGCGACGCCGGCTCTTCCGTGTACGTCCGCTCGGGATGCCACTGCACGCCGAGCACGAAATGCTCGGGCTGCGTTCCCTCGATCGCTTCGATCACACCGTCGTCGGGCGACGTGGCGACCGCGCGCAGTCCGTCACCCACAACGTCCGCCGCCTGGTGATGGCTCGAGTTGATGGGGATAGTCAGCGTCGCAGGCTCTTCGACCGGGCCGTGGCCTTCGCTATTCTCTTGGCCGGGACCGATCGAGGGCTCGGTAGTATCGAGCACCGTAGGCGCGACGATCGAGCCGAGGATCGAATCCGCCGGGATCGCCGCGTTGTGTGCGCGGACGACCGCTCTGCCCGCCTCGTGATTCACCGCGGTCGCAAGATGCTGGCGCAGCGTGCCGGTGCGCCACACATTCAAGATCTGCATGCCGTAGCAGATGCCGAGCAGCGGCTTGCGCAGGTTGTAGGCGTCCTGGATGAGGAGCTCATCCACGTTGTCGCGCTGCGGGTCGGCGGGCGCGGACTTCGCGTCGCGCGCCTGGCCATATTTCTCGGGATCAACGTCCGCAGACGAACCCGGCAGCAGCACCGCGGCACATTGCGACGCTATCTTTGCGATCTCCGCCGGCGCGGCGCCGAGCGGCACCACGACCGGTTCGCCTCCGGCCGCGCGAATGGCTTCTTCATATTGCGGCAGCGCGCGCGCATTGTACTCCGGCTTGTCGGAGGTGGGCTGCGGGATGGCGATCTTCGGTCTCATTTATTCAAGGGCTCCGCGGTGCAGCCGCTTCGCCCTCGCGGCCGACTAGAAATGCGTCGCGCCTTCGCGCTCGTAGCGGTGCTTCTCCTCGAGCGCGTGTAGCGCTTCCTTCATCTCGTGCTCGATCTGGTGCGTGAAGCTCGCCAGCTTCGCGCCCGGCGCGGCGGATCCGTTGGCCAGCGAGATGAGTCCGTGCGCGGCCAGGTCGCGCTGCGCCAGCTCGAGCATGTGCTCGGCGGTGAGGTTGAGATAGAGCAGGTCGAAGGGCTCGGCAACTTCGACCTCCGCTCCGTCCGCCAGCTTCGACAGCCAGAAAACCTTGCGCCGGATAAAGTTCACCACCTCGTCATCGGGCGCGGTGCCAAAGACGAGGCGGTTCTTCTTGAAGTCGTAGTGGCGGCTCGACACGGTCACCGGCTGCCGCTTGCCGCTCTTGATGAGCTCGAGCTGCTTGCGGTCCAGATCTTTGCGGATGGCATTGATCACCGCTGGTTCGGCGTGCTCGCGGTCGAGTGAAGGCAGCGCTTCCTTGATGACCTGCGTGAGCTGCACGGATATCTCGGCGCGAAGTTCGGCGCCCGGGCCGGAACCATCCGCCAGCGTCATGCGCCCGTGCAGCACGTGGAAGTCGGAGCCGGCGACGGCAGGGTGGAATGGCCACTGCATCGCGATGGTCACGGGCAGGCCGCAAAGCGTCATGAAATGGCCGGCGGCCGCGCCGGTGGGTCTGTCACTCATTGCACATCCTCACTGCAGCGCTCACGTTGGGAACTCCCATTCTAATGCAGGCGGTAGCAAGGGTCATGCTGAGGCGACCGAGGGAGCCCGGCATTTCGAACCGGGGTGGCAAGAGCCGCGCTTTCGGTCCCCAAGCATCTCGGTTTCCTTCCCCATTCCCTCCGTGTCCTCCGTGCCTCCGTGGTGAACGGCACTCCCTGCGCGCTAGACTCAGCAGGCCATGCCGGCACAGCAATCCATCTCGCTCTCCAGCTACCTCCGCCTGCTGCGCGGCAACGCGAACTTCCGCCGGCTCTGGTTCGCGGAGATCGTCAGCGAGCTCGGCGACTGGTTCTACATGGTGTCGCTGTATGCGATGCTGCTCGAGTTCACCGGACGCGCCGAGTCCATCGGCCTGGCATTCGCCCTCCAGGTGCTACCGCAGGCGCTGACGGGGCCGTTCGCCGGCGTGATCAACGACCGCATCAGCCGCCGCAAGGTCATGATCTTCACCGACGTGGCGCGCGCCGTCATCATCGGCTGCGTGCTGTTCGTGCGCACGCCCGAGATGGTGTGGCTCGTCTATCCACTGCTCTTCCTTGAGACCGTGATGTGGGGGTTGTTCGAGCCCGCGCGCACCGCGGTGATCCCCAACATCGTGAGGGAAGACGAGACGCTCATCGCCAACACGCTGGCCTCGAGCACGTGGTCCATGAACATGTTCATCGGCTCGGCGCTGGGTGGCGCGGCAGCAGTGTGGCTCGGCCGCGACCTCATCTTCACTCTGGACGCGGCATCGTTCCTCGTCTCCGCGCTGCTGCTCTCGCGCATGCGCTTCACCGAACCCCACCTCGCCGCCCGCGGACCGGCGAGCCTCAGCGACCTCTTCGATCACTCCGAGGTGGTCGAGGGACTGCGCTACGTCCGCCGCGACCGCCGGCTGACCTCGGCCATCCTGGTGAAGGGCGCGCTCGGCGTGACTGGTGCGAGCTGGGTCATCTTCCCCATCTTCGGGAAAGATATTTTTCCCTGGCATGGTAAGGACGGTGCGGGCGTCACTCCGGAAAACGGCGCGCTCATTGGGATGAGCCTGCTGATGGGCGCGCGCGGCCTCGGCTCGCTGCTCGGTCCGCTCACCGCGGCGCCGTGGGCGGCGCAGCGGCTCACGCGGCTGCGCCTGGGCATCCTGCTCGGCTTCCTCGCCTATGGGCTCGGTTATCTCGCGCTGGGATGGATCCCCGACGACGACCGCTGGCTCGCCTATTCCGTCGTCGCGCTCTCGCACATGGGCGGCGCCGTCATCTGGGTCTTCTCTACCACGCTGCTGCAACTGCTTACCGACGACCGCTATCGCGGACGCGTCTTCGCCGCTGAGCTGGCCTGCTGCACCGTGACGCTCGCACTCACCTCGTTCCTCGCCGGCGTGGTCATCGACCACGGCGTGAACGTGCGCACCGTCGCCATCTGGACCGGATGGATCACGCTGCTCGCCGCGCTGTGGTGGATGTGGGCTGGATTCAGGGATGAGCGGGCTGAGGGAAAAACTAGCTAGACAGCGCGGCCGCCTGCCGCCGCTTTCCCTGGATCTCGATGTAGACATTCACCAGCGAGACCGCTGCCGGCGTCACGCCGGGGATGCGCGAGGCCTGGCCCAGCGTCCGCGGACGCACGTGCGCCAGCTTTTCCTTCATCTCGCGCGAGAGTCCGCTGACGGTCGCGTACTCGAACCACTCCGGGATCCCGCGCTGCTCCGACTTCTTCAGCCGCTCGATCGCCTTCTCCTGCTGCGCCAGGTAGCCGGCGTACTTGATCTCCGTCTCAACGGACTTAAGTTCGTTGCGGATGATCGCCGCGCGGATGGACTCATTGGTCTCGCCGCGCTCGAAGAACTCCGGATACTCGCGCTCCAACTCCGGCCGCAGCAGTTCTATCGTCACTTCAGGACGCTTCAGCAGTTGTGCCAGGGTTTGACCGGCTGCGTCTGGCCACTGACCACTGGCCACTGACCACTTCGTCTTACCCAGCACATCCGCCATCCGCCGCAGGCGCTCCTGCTTGGCTTGGAACTCGGTCCAATCGCTGTCGCCGATCATGCCCACGCGGCGCCCATGCGGCGTGAGCCGGCGGTCGGCGTTGTCGATGCGCAGGTGCAGCCGGAACTCGGCGCGCGAAGTGAACATGCGGTAAGGCTCGTTCGTGCCCTTGGAGATGAGGTCGTCGATCAGGATGGCGATGTAGGCCTCGGTGCGATCGAGCACGAGTGGCGGCTCGCCCTTGAGTCTGAGCGCGGCGTTGATGCCCGCCATGATGCCTTGCGCGCCGGCCTCTTCGTAGCCTGACGTACCGTTGATCTGCCCGGCGAGATAGAGTCCGGCGATCTTTTTCGTCTCCAGCGTGCGCTCGAGCTCAGTCGGGTCGATGGCGTCGTACTCGATGGCGTATCCCGGGCGCAGCATCGCCGCACGCTCGAGTCCGGGCACGGACGCGATTACCGCAAGTTGCACGTCCACCGGCATCGAAGTGGACATCCCGTTGACGTAGACCTCGTGCGTGTTCAATCCCTCGGGCTCGAGGAAGAGCTGGTGGGTAAGCTTCTCGGGAAACTTGACGATCTTGTCTTCGATGCTGGGGCAGTAGCGCGGCCCGATGGATTGAATCTGCCCGGAGTACATCGGCGAGCGATGCACGTTCTCGCGGATGATGCGGTGCGTCTCCTCGGTGGTGAACGCGATGTAGCACGGCACTTGCTTCTGCTCGATGCTCTTAGTCCGGAAGCTGAAGGGCGTGGGCTCGAGGTCTCCGGGCTGGGCGGTGAAGCGCGACCAGTCGATGGTGCGTCCGTCGAGTCGCGGCGGCGTGCCCGTCTTCAGGCGCGTGCCGCGCAGGCCGAGCAGCTTGAGCGCTTCGCCGAGCAACTGCGATGGCGGTTCGCCGGAGCGTCCCGCGGGATACGTCTGCTCGCCGCAGTGGATCAGCCCGTTGAGGAATGTCCCGGTGGTGATGATGACGGCGCGCGCGCCGATGCTGCGTCCGTCGCGCAGGCGGATGCCGACCGCGCGGCTGGCTCGCGAGTTCTCAGTTCTCAGTTCTCGGTCCGCAGACAAGTCATCGGCCACTGAGAACTGGGAACCCCGTGTTTGAGAATCATGAACTGAGAACTCCTCGAGCATCACATCCGCGACCTCGGCCTGCTGGATAGTGAGGTTCGGCTCGCGCTCCAGCACCTCGCGCATCTTCACCCGGTACTGGCTCTTGTCGCACTGCGCGCGCGGTGACCATACCGCCGGGCCGCGCGACGTGTTGAGCAGGCGGAACTGTATGCCCACCGCGTCGGTGACCTCGCCCATCACGCCACCGAGGGCGTCGATCTCTCGGACCAGGTGCCCCTTCGCGATGCCGCCGATCGCCGGATTGCACGACATCTGCGCGATCAGGTCGGTGTTCAGCGTGAACAGCGCGGTCTTCAATCCCATGCGCGCGGCGGCCACAGCGGCCTCGCATCCCGCGTGCCCCGCGCCCACTACGACCACATCGAATTGTTCGGTGAATGCCATGACGGAACGAAGCCGTACTCCGCTCCCCTGGAGAGGACGCGGGCCTGTTATTCATTCTAGCAATGTGGGGCGTCCTGCGTAGAACGGCACTGGCGATGCGGCCCGCAGTTCCGTATATTGTTTATTCCGGGAAGAAAGGATACGCCCATGGAACGCCAGAGATTCTTCGCCGAGCTCGATCGCCGCATCGCGCAGCACGACCTGCTTTGCCATCCTTTCTATAAAGCGTGGAGTGCGGGCACGCTCACGCGCGCCGAGCTGCGCGAGTATGCTGCGCAGTACTACAACCACGTCGCCGCGTTCCCTCAGCACTTGGCCACATTGGCCGAATGGCTCCCTGCGTCGGAGTTACGCTCAGCGGTTTTGGAGAACGAAGCCGACGAACGCGGCGTCGGCGCGCCCGACGGCCGCACGCACGACGAGCTCTGGCTCGACTTCGCCGAGGGTATGGACGGAACGCGCCGCGGCGCCGCGCCGCTGGCTGAGGTCCGCGAGCTGATCTCCGGCTTCGAGCGCGTAGCACGCGAAGGCGCGCCGGAAGAAGCGCTCGCCGCGTTCTACGCCTACGAATCGCAGGTGCCGCGTGTGGCGAAAGAAAAAGCTCGCGGACTGCGCGAGCTCTATGGCGCTGGCGACAAAGCTTGCCGCTATTTCGATCTGCACCAGACCGCCGACGTCCATCACTCCGGTGTCTGGCGCGAGCAGCTTGCGCAGCTCGTCACCGATGGCGGCGGCGGCGACGCGGAGCGCGCTTTGACCGCGGCCGAGTCCGCGGCGAAGGCGCTGTGGCGCGCGCTCGACGGCATCGAACGCGAGCGGCTGGCACGGCGCGCCGCGTAGGCATTGAAGCCCGTTCCCATCGGCGCGCGCGCCCGAAGCAGCGAGACGGTCGAGCGCAAACACACGCTCACCCATCATCACGATGAGCTGCCGCCGGTGTATTCCACGCCTGACATGATCCGCCTGATGGAGACGGCGTGCTTCCACGCGCTCCTGCCCTATCACGACGCGGGCGAGATCACCGTGGGCACGGCCATCCACGTGGAGCATCGTGCCGCCACCGGCGTGGGGACCGAAGTCCACGCCGAAGCGGTGATGGAATCCTTCGACGGACGCTTCTACACCTTGCGCGTCCGCGCATGGACAAAAGACATCGACGAGGCGGGCGGCGAGAAAGAGATCGGACGTGGGACCGTCTCGCGCGCAGTCGTCCACGTGCCGAGTTTCCTCGGCAAGATAGCGGCCGCGAAGAAGTGATCCTGACGGGGCGGCGCTTCGGCGTCGCCGCCCAGCTTGCCCTCCCGTCATCCCGACGCTCGCGACCGCGCGCCTAAGGCGAAGCATCGAAGCATCGCGGAGCGAGAGCCCCCACTACAATGTCCCGGTGCACCTCGACGACACCATCGTCGCCATCGCCACGCCCGCCGGACGCGGCGGCATCGGCGTGGTCCGCTTGTCCGGCCCGGACGCCCGCGCCATCGCCGCGCCGCTGCTGCGGCTGAAGCACGAACTCGCCGCCGGCCATGCCGTGACCGGAGACCTAGTGGAGCCAGAGCCGGGTGAGCGACCGGCGAGTGCTGGCCCGCACGAGCCGGACGCGAGGACGCAGCAGGCCGCCGGGGTTGCGGGCGTTGCGGAGCCCTCGAAGATCGACGAAGTCGTCGCGACTTTCTTCGCCAAGCCGCGCTCCTACACCACCGACGATGTGGTCGAGATCTCCACGCACGGCTCACCAGTCGTGCTGCGCCATGTGCTTGAGCTATGCCTCGCGCGCGGCGCGCGCCTCGCCGAGCCGGGCGAGTTCACCATGCGCGCCTTTCTCAACGGACGCATCGACCTTACCCAAGCTGAAGCCGTCCGCGACCTGATCGAATCGCAAACGCTCTACCAGGCGAAGGTCGCGGCGCAGCAACTCGAGGGCGCACTCTCGCGGCGGCTGGCTCCCCTCAAGGAAGAACTGGTGCAACTCATCGCGCTGTTAGAAGCCGGTGTGGATTTTGCCGAAGACGACGTGAGTGTGCTTCCCGCGGGGAAGATCCTCGACCGCCTCAAAGCGATTGCAGGCCCGCTCGACAAACTTCTGGCGTCTTTCGCGTACGGCAAAGCGGTGCACGAAGGCATGACGCTCGCCATCGTCGGACGGCCGAACGTTGGCAAGTCATCGCTCTTCAACCGGCTG
Organism: Acidobacteriota bacterium; assembly: GCA_030774055.1. Classification (NCBI taxonomy): domain Bacteria; kingdom Pseudomonadati; phylum Acidobacteriota; species Acidobacteriota bacterium. Next base: position 4,981 of record JALYLW010000021.1, on the reverse strand, counting down.
GTCGAGCGCGAGCGCGCCATCGTGACCGCCACGCCCGGCACCACGCGCGATCTGGTCTCAGAGACAGTCGCGCTCGGCGGTATCCCGGTGAAGCTGGTGGACACCGCCGGCATCCGCGCCGCGCATGACGAGGCCGAAAGCCTCGGCATCAAGAAGAGCTACGAGGCGCTGGCCGACGCCGACCTCGTACTCGTCGTGCTTGACGCTTCGCAGCCGCACACCGCCGAAGACGATGCGTTGCTGCGCGCAGCCGATGGGCGCGAGCACATCGTCGTCGCCAACAAGATCGACCTCGCCTCGGGAAACTCACGATTTGAGACTGGAAATGGTCTGGTAGAGACTTCCGCCACCACCGGCGCAGGGATCCCTGGACTCAGAGCGGCGATCCTGCGTCACGTTGCCGGTGACACCGGCGCACAGATGGAGAGCGGATTCCTCACCAACGTCCGCCATGAAGCGCTCGTCCGCGAGTCGCTTGCCGCGCTCGCGGCGGCGGAGCATTCCACTCAGCAGAATGCTCCGCACGAGATGTTGCTACTCGACCTCTACAACGCGTTGCGTCCGCTCGACGCCATCACCGGCGCCACCACGGCAGACGACATCCTGAACCGCATCTTCAGCCAGTTTTGTATCGGAAAATGACGCAGCGGTTATTGCTCGGGGAGCGTCTCGCGCAGCAGGCGAAAAACATTTCCGCCCATGATCTTCGCGATCTCCGGTTCAGTGAATCCTTGCTGCATCAGTTCCTGGGTGATGAGCGGCAGGCCGGTCACGTCGAACGGCTCGACCACCGCGCCATCGAAATCCGAACCGAGTGCGACGTGGTCCGCGCCCACCACGCCGGCCGCATAACGGATCGCCCGCACGATCGCGCGCGCGTCATTACCACAGGTCGCCACGTCCCAGAATCCGATGCCGATAACGCCGCCGGTCGCGGCGATCTTCTTTAACTGCGCATCGCTCAGATTGCGCTGGTTGTCGCAGGTGCCGCGGACGCCGGTGTGCGAGACCACCACCGGCCGCGTCGCCATCGCCGTCACGTCGTCGATGGTCTGGGCGGAGGCGTGCGCCAGGTCCACCAGGATCTTCCTGCGCTCCATCTCGCGCACCAGCGCGCGGCCCGGTTCGGTGAGCCCATACTTCCTCGCGCCGTGCGCGGACCCGGCGAACTCATTATCGAAAAAGTGTGCCAGGCCGATCATGCGGAAGCCGGCGTGATCGAGCGCATCGAGATTCCCGAGTTTGCCATCGAGCGCGTGCGCGCCTTCGATGCCCAGTATCCCCGCCACCAAATGACGATCACTCTGCCAACGCTCCAGGAAACTTGTAAGCTCGCCGCGCGAGCGCACCAGCACCAGGCGGCCGCCGGAGTGGCGCGAGGCGCTGCGCAGCTCCGCCGCCTGCTCGAGAGCCCGCGCGGTGCGGCTGAACCAAGTGGACGGGGGCTTGAGGCGCACAACATAGGCGAGAGTCAGTTCATCCGTGTCGGCGGTGTTGCGTTCGAGGTTCAGATGCTTCGGCGACTGCGTGACCACGGTGAAAAACTGCAGCGCTTGGTTCGCCTCGATCATGCGCGGCACGTCGAGCTGTCCGCGGGTGGAGCGGTGGGCGAGTCCGCGGTCCCAGAGCAGCGAATCGGCGTGCATGTCGGCGATGAGCAGCCGCTGATGCAGTGCCTCAGCCGCCGGCGATACTGAATACGGTGGCCGCTGTAAGACGGCGTTCATCTCGCGGTCCATCCGGATCGTCTGGTAGTACGCGTAGCTCCACCCCCCGATCAAGCCGGCAGCAAGCAGCAGCAGGAGGAGAGTCTTTCGCGTCATTGAGTGAACTACGTTGCAGTGGTAGGCGAGCAGTCTACGGGTTCTGGACCCAGTCGATCTCTTCCATCGGGATGAGGACGAACTCCATCGCGCCGTTGATCTCGTTCAGATCGTCGCGGCCCTTCTGGAACGTCACGAAGCGATGTTCGGCGTCGTCCGCCGTAGGGTCGAGCAGCGTGAGTTCGCGCACCTCCCACAGGCGCGCGCCGTTGGCTCCGATGTATTCGTCATATGCCACGCCGACCGCGATGTAGGCATGCATGCGCCAGAAAAAGATCATGGGACGTCCACGGCGGACGGCCGCGATCAGGTCTTCGGCGCCGATGGTCGTGCCGGCGAGGAAAACGCGCGCGACCACGCGCATCTTTTTCTTCGGCGAGAGAACATATTCGCCGTTGACGGCCTCGCCCAGCTTGCGCAGATTCGGGGCACCGTCATCGCAGAGCTCGCCACCAAATGCTTTTTGCACCAGCACATGCTGGTCGACATTCACGGAATCGAGCGCCAGGATGCTCTCCGTCGCCGCCGCCCATCCCCAGCTACTGCACTTCTCCGCCGGCGTGACCACGGCAAACTCCGGCAACTGCGCTGTCCCCGGCTTCTTGTAGTAACCGGGCTTCTTGCCGGCTTGCGCCAGGGGAACAAACGGCGCACACATCGCAAGCACCACGAAGATAGCGAGCCAAACGAAAGTGCGCAGACGGACCATGCCCGAACTATAGCGCGGAAGCGGGCGCGCAGCCGTTATCGGAGAAGGTTCTCTGCGCGGGGTCATGCTGAGATGACCGAGGGCCCCCGGCGTTCTCTTCAGCCGGGGTCTCGGTCTCGAAGCATCTCAGGTTCTTGCTACTTGGACAACGCCGCCAACGCTTGCCGGAACAACGCATCGAAGCTTGCCGACTTTTTCCCGTCTGGCCCCGCACCATTCGCCGCCGCGGCCGCGACCGCGCGCTCGGCGTGCGGCCTCTGGTAGCCCAGGTTCACCAGCGCAGAGAGCACATCTTCTTCCAGCGGCGAGCCGGCTGCGGCTCTTGCCGGCGCCGCCCCGAACGAGTCGAGCTTGTCTTTCAGCTCCAGCGCCAGGCGCTCCGCCGTCTTTTTGCCCACGCCGGGGATCTTGGTCATCCGGCCGATGTCGCTCGAGCGGATCGCGCCCACAATGTCCGCGGCGCTTGGCATGCCGCTCAAAATGGTCATGGCCAGCTTCGGCCCCACACCCGAGACGGAGATCAGCCGCTCGAACAGCCGCTTTTCTTCCGCGCGCAGGAATCCAAATAGCGCCAGCGCATCCTCGCGCACGTGCGTATGCACGTGCAGCGCGACTTCGCCGCCGGTCGGGGGCAGCTCGGTGAATGTGGTCACGCTGATGACGAGGTCGTAGCCCACGCCGCCGGCTTCCACGATGGCCTGGCCGGGATGCTTCGAGATGAGCTTGCCGCGAAGGTGCGCGATCACAGCTCGATTATTACCACGGAAAGCGCCGGATTCCACGCTGACTTTGCTTAAACCGTTTCACCATGGAGACACGGAGAACACAGAGGTTTTCTTGGGGTTCTCCGTGCACTCCGTATCTCCGTGGTGAGTAGGCTCGTGGTGGAAACGGGTCTAGGCTTTTCGGCGGTAGAAGACGTTGAACTCGAAGCTTGGGTTCGGCGGGAAGAGTTCCGCCACCTTCTTTAGCCGCTCGGCGAGCGCCGGCGGGGCAAGCAGCGGATACTCGCGCTCGCGCAGCTCGTAGTAATCCACGTCGAGATACAACGACAGCATGTAGATGGCGATGGAGTCGGCGAAGGCAGCGGAAAGGTAATCGTTGTGCGCGCGTTCGTTGACCGTGCCGCCGGGCGTAGGCAGCGCGAGCTTGCGGGCATCATGCGCGTCGAGACTCGTCTCGCCGCGGACACCCTCTTCCACCTGCTTCCACGCCAGCTCGGCGAACTCGTGCGCTACTCCGGCGCGCTCGACGAAGGCGTGGCCCACGTTGATGTAGAACTCGAAAGCGACGGAAAACTTGTCGTCCATCAGGCGGGTGGAGATGAAGACACACTGCGAATCGCCGATGGCGAGGTTGCGATGGCAGACGGCACGATCGGAGAGCGCGACATCGTAGCGGTCGGCGATCAGCGTCTCGTCGCCCTCATTCACCGTCAGTGGGACGAAGTAGTAGGCCTTCCGCGCCTCGGCCAGCGCGGCCGCGATGGCGCGCGGAACCGCCGCGACCATGCGCTCGAGCTCGCTCGCCGTGATCGCCGTCTCGCCCGCCGCCGCGAAGCACACCCCATTCGGCGCCTGCGATACCTGCACCTGCTGGATAATCTCGCGCGCCGTTTTCGTGCCTGCCTGGACTGTGCTGGCCATCGATTTTCATTGTAGTACAGCGATTGCGCGCCAGTAGTATCGCAGCGTGACCACCCGCCGCAAACGCGCCCTCCAGACCGCCGCCTGGACTGCGACTGCGGCCATTGTCCTGCTCCTCGCCGGCACGCTTGGCATGCCGACACTGTGGCATCTGCGCGCGCTCTACGTGCTCGAGAAGGTGGCGGACCCGAAGGCGCAGCCGGCGGTTGGCACGCTCGTAGCGCAAGCGATCGTCGAAAGCGAGATCGCGGTCCAAGCGCCGTCCGGCCCGATGCGCGCCCGTCTCTACCTGCCGCGGCATCCGGCGGCGGCGGGCATGGTGGTGGTGCACGGCGTCCACTTCGACGGCGTCGACGACCCGCGCTTGCGCGCTTTCGCGCGCGCGCTCGCTGGAGTCGGCGTGCCCGTGCTCACGCCGCACATCACCGCGCTCACTGAGCTGCGTGTGGAACCGAGCGAGATCGATTCCATCGGCGCAGCGGTGAAGGAACTCGCGCGGCGCACCGGCAACCCGGTCGGTGTATTTGGACTCAGCTTTGCCGGCGGCCTCGCGCTGCTCACCGCCGCGGATGAGCGCTACCGGCACGACATTGCTTACGTTTTCGCCGCCGGCGCGCACGCGGATATGGCCCGCGTCGCGCGCTACTACTCCACCAACGAAGACGCGCGGCCCAACGGCTCGCCGCAAAGACTGCGCGCGCATCCCTACGGCGCGATGATCCTCATCTACACGCATCCCGAGGATTTCTTCTCGGATAAAGAAGCGCCCGTCGCGAAGGAAGCGCTGCGGCTCGCGCTCAACG
>JALYLW010000020.1 GCA_030774055.1 Acidobacteriota bacterium | reverse complement strand
TAGCCACTGCTCTTAGAAGCCACCCATGCCGCCGCCGTGGCCGCCCTGCATCGCCGCGTCCTTGCGCTCGTCCGGGATCTCCGCGACCAGCGCTTCGGTGGTGAGCATCAGCGCCGCGATCGAGCCGGCGTTCTGCAACGCGGTCCGGGCAACCTTGGTCGGGTCGATGACGCCGGCCTTGATCAGGTCCTCGAACTGGTCGGTCTGCGCGTTGTAGCCGTAGCCCGGGTCCTTCGAGTCGCGGACTTTGCCCACGATGATGGCGCCCTCTTCGCCGGAGTTGGCAACGATCTGCCGCAAAGGCTCTTCGAGTGCGCGCTTCACGATGATGGCGCCGGTCTGCTCATCGCCATGCAGCGACTTGGCCAGCTTGTCCACCGCCGGGATGCAACGCACCAGCGCCACGCCGCCGCCGGGCACGATGCCCTCTTCCACGGCCGCGCGCGTTGCGTGCATCGCATCTTCCACGCGAGCTTTCTTTTCCTTCATCTCGGTCTCGGTCGCAGCGCCCACTTTGATCACCGCCACGCCGCCCACGAGCTTTGCCAGGCGTTCCTGGAGCTTCTCGCGATCGTAGTCGCTGGTGGTCTTGTCGATCTGGGCGCGGATCTCTTTCACCCGTCCCTCGATCTCGGCCGACTTGCCCTTGCCCTCGATGAGCGTGGTGTTGTCCTTGTCGATGACCACGCGCTTGGCGCGGCCCATGTCCTCGAGCTTGATGTTCTCGAGCTTCAAGCCCAGGTCCTCGGTGATGGCCTTGCCGCCGGTCAGGGTGGCAATGTCTTGCAGCATCGCCTTGCGACGATCGCCGAAGCCCGGCGCCTTGACGGCGATGGCTTGCAGCGTGCCGCGCAGCTTGTTGACGACGAGGGTGGCAAGCGCTTCGCCTTCCACGTCCTCAGCGATGATGAGCAACGGCTTGCCGGCGCGCGCGATCTGCTCTAACAACGGCAGCAAGTCTTTCATCGACGAGACTTTCTTCTCGTAGATGAGGATGTACGGGTCCTCGAGCACGGCTTCCATGCGCTCCGGATCGGTGACGAAGTAGGGAGACAGGTAGCCGCGGTCGAACTGCATGCCTTCCACGACCTCGAGCTGCGTTTCCATGGTCTTCGATTCCTCGACCGTGATCACGCCGTCCTTGCCGACCTTCTTCATCGCTTCCGCAATGATCTTGCCGATGGTCTCGTCGTTGTTCGCCGAGATGGTGCCCACCTGCGCGATCATGTCGCCGGAGACGGGCTTCGAGAAATCGTCGAGCGCGCCCTTCTTGCGGTTTCCATCTTTATCTAATGACCCGCAGACGGCGGTGACCGCCTTCTCGATGCCGCGCTTCAGCGCCATCGGATTCGCACCTGCCGCGACGGTCTTGACGCCCTCGCGGTAGATGGCCTGCGCCAGCACGGTGGCGGTGGTGGTGCCGTCGCCGGCGACGTCAGACGTCTTCGACGCGACTTCGCGCACCATCTGCGCACCCATGTTCTCGAGCGTGTCTTTCAGCTCGATCTCTTTCGCTACGGTCACGCCGTCTTTGGTGATGGTCGGCGAACCGAACTTCTTCTCGATCACGACGTTGCGGCCCTTCGGGCCGAGCGTCACTTTTACGGCGTCCGCGAGTACGTTGACGCCGCGGAGAATAGCCTGACGGCTTTCCTCACCGTGAACAATCTGCTTTGCCATTTGTAAATCTCCTTACGATTTGTGTAGCGCCGGCGTCTCGCCGGCTGTGTCGCGGGCGTCTCGCCCGCGGCCGTTGAACGTTTTCAAACCGTTTCGCTCTTAAGCTCTTGGCTCTTAGCTCTTGGCCAAAAGCCAAAGGCCAATCGCCAACAGCGGGTTTCCTACCGCCGCGAAGATGCCGCGTGCTTCTCGTGTTTCTCCGCCGGCTTTGCCGCTCCGCTCAGGATGCCGAGGACTTCTTCCTCGCGCATGATGAGCAGCTCTTCGCCGTCGATCTTGATCTCCGTGCCGGAGTATTTGCCGAACAGGATGCGGTCGCCGGCCTTTACGTCGAGCGGACGCACCTTGCCGTCTTCATTGCTCTTGCCTTTGCCAACGGCGATCACTTCGCCCTCTTGCGGCTTTTCCTTCGCCGTGTCGGGGATGATGATGCCGCCGCGTACCGTTTCGCCCTCTTCGATCCGCCGTACCAGAACGCGGTCGTGCAGGGGAGTAAGCTTCGTAGCCATGCTGGTGACTCCTTTCAAGATGTTTCAAACTGAAGTTTGATTTGCGGCTCGGGTGACGTTCGCGAACCTCAGCCCGGGCCGCGAGAACCAGCGCAAGTCCTTATGCACCAGTCACTTATGAGAGCCCTTGGTGCTACAACCGGAAAATGATGCCTTGGTTCACTTCTGCAGCCCCACCATGTCAAGCTCAACCGCTGTGGAAACCATTGATATGGAAGGTGTTGCGGGTGTTCCCGGGGCGATTCAGAGTCTTAGCACTCTGCTGCTCCGAGTGCTAATTATGGGATATGAGCAGGAGTATGTCAAGTCGCAAGGCCGCGTGGATTGGGCGCGCGAGGGATGTTCGATGGCGACACGCAGTTTCGCGTCACGGTCTAATGGATATAGAGGTACGATGGGCGCGGGCCCAGTGGCACCATTGGCAGCACTGGCATCAAAAACCCATCCCATCCAAAGCGTGACGTCTTGCAGGCTCGCGGACAATCCCGGCTAGCTCGTCCTCTCTACTCCTGCTGCTCCTTCCATATGAATGCGGTCTATGCGCTGGCACTGGTGTTGATGCTGCTGGCGCTGGGGATGGGTGTTCCGGCGCGCGCGCAGAATGCCGCCGGGCACGAGAGTGGCGTCCTGTTTCCGGAGATGGCGCAGCCTCCCGTGCCAGTGGACGAGGTGGCGCGCGACGTTGTGGACCTGCCGCGAATACCGAGCGGCCTGCCCGCGGCGGAGCCGGCACTGGGCGCCGAGCTGGCGCAGAAGATCGCGGCCGAGCGGAAGGTGGAACCGAAGTACGACGTGGGGCGCATCGGGATGCGCGGCGTGGGCGGCGGCGTGAACTTCTACTCCATCGAGCGCGAGACAGCGATGGGGCGCGAGCTGGCCGGCCAGGTGGAAGGGTCAGCGCGCCTGCTGAACGATCCGGTGGTCACCGAGTACGTGAACCGGCTGGGGCAGAACCTGGTGCGCAACTCCGACGCGCGCGTGCCGTTCTTGATCAAGGTGATCGATTCGGAGGAAGTGAACGCGTTCGCGCTGCCCGGCGGCTTTTTCTATGTGAACAGCGGGCTGATCCTGGCGGCGGACAACGAAGCTGAACTCGCGGGCGTGATGGCGCACGAGATCGCGCACGTGGCGGCGCGGCACGCGACCAAGAACGCGACCAGGTCGGAGATCTTCAACCTGGCGTCGATCCCGCTGATCTTCATTGGCGGGCCGGCGGGCTACGCGGTGCGGCAGGCGGCGAGCCTGCTCGTCCCCATGAGCTTCCTGAAATTCAGCCGCAATGCGGAGCGCGAAGCTGACCTGCTGGGCATGGAGTACATGTACGCGGCGGGATACGATCCGGGAGCGTTCCTGGAATTCTTCGAGAAGCTGGACGCGCGGGTGAAAGAGAAGCGTTCGTTTTTGGCGAAGGCGTTCGCGACGCATCCCATGACCGGTGACCGGATCAGGGATGCGCAGAAGACCATCGACCGCTACCTGCCGGAGCGCGACCAGTACGTGCTGACGACGAGCGAGTTCGAGCAGGTGCGCGGGCGGCTGGCGACGCTGCGATCGCGCCGGATGATCGATGTGGGAGAGGGCAGCAGGCCGACGCTGCGCAAACGCTCGAGCGGCGGCGGAAGCGGGCCTGTCCTGCGAACGCCGGAGAAGCCGGGCGCAAAGGCGTCGACGACGGAGAAAGACCCCCCGACGCTGCGGAAACCTGACTGACCTACCCCAGAGCACGCCGGCGCTCACCGGTAGTGAATGACTCCATGCGGCGGCTGACGCGGGCCTGATGGCCAGCTCTTCCACCACTGCGCGGCGCGCACGCTTCGGCCGGCTCTCTCCCACACCAGCAAAACGGCTCCCTTCGACTTCGCTCGGGGCAGGGTGAGAACGTGGGGCACCCACATTTACGTGACCCACCCGGCGCGGTAAAATAGCGGCACATCCTTTATGAAGAGACTCTTGCTGATCGCGGTGGTGGCGGGACTGTGCGCGCTTGCGGGCGCGGGCGACAAGAGCTACGCCGAATTGAAATTCGTGGTGTTGAAGGACACGAATGGCAAGCCGGTACGCAATGCGAGCGTGATCCTGCATGCGGTGAACAAGAAGGGCAAGCAGGAAAAGGGCGGCCTGCAGCTCAAGACCAATGCCGAAGGCCAGGCCAGTTACAGCGGTATGCCGTTCGGCAAGCTGCGGATCCAGGTGATCGCCACCGGATACCAGACCTTCGGCGAGGACTACGACATCAACCAGCCGGTGATGGAGATCAGTATCCGAGTGAAAAAACCGCAGGAGCAGGTGACGATCTACGACGAGAAGAAAAAGTAGCCGTCCTGAGTTTGGCGGGCCGCGCGCAGAGCGCGGCCTTCTTGTTTTTAGGCTTACCCCGGTCACTGAGGATGACTCTCTTGGCAGGGCGGTGCCGGTCATGTGGCGGTAGCCGGCGAACGATTGCAGATCCTCCGCTCGGGCTAAAGCCACTCGCGAAGGATGACAACCTACTTTGAACACGTTGTCGCTCGGCGACCGGCGGGCCAGTGCGGGCGGCAACAACAGGTCCCTCGCCGCCCGGGATGACCCGCGAATCGTTACAGCAGGCTGCGCAGATCACGGCGCAGGATCTTGCCGGAGGGATTGCGCGGGATGGAGGCGACGAAGTGGACTTCCTGCGGTTGTTTGTATTTCGTCAGGCGGTCGGAGACCCAGGCGCCGAGTTCGGTGGCGAGCTTGGCGGAACCGGGGTCGCCATCGCGCAGGCCGCTCCTTAGAACGACGAAGGCGATAGGGAGTTCGCCGGCGGCGAGGTCGGGACGTCCGATGACGCCGACGTCGCGCACGTAAGGATGCTCGAGCAGGCAGGCTTCGACCTCGGCGGGCGCAATGGGGAAACCCTTGTACTTGATCATCTCTTTACGCCGATCGACGATCTGGAAGAAGCCGTTGCGATCGACGCGAGCGACATCGCCGGAGTGATACCAGCCGTCCTGGAGCGCCGACGCAGTCGCGTCGGGAGCGTTCCAATAGCCGAGCATGAATTGCGGGCCGCGCATGAGGAGTTCGCCGGTGTTGGGTTGCGGGTCTTCGGAAGACCTGAGATGCTTCGCGACCGATACCCCAGCTCTTGCCACCCCAGCAAGCGAAAAGCGCGCTTGCTGGGGGCCTCGGTTCAGCGCTGGGGTCCCTCGGTCACTCAGCATGACCCCTTGAGGGTGTGAGCTGTCCAATCCCCCTCGGTCACTCAGCATGAGCCCGCCGGCGTGGGTGACGTCGACTTCGGTGCCGTTGTCGAGCAGGAGTTTGCACTCGGTCTCGGCGACGAGGTGTCCGATGGTGTCAGGCCGATAGAGTGCGGGCTCGATGAAGCCCACATGGGTGACGGGCGAGGCTTCCGTCATGCCGTATCCCTGGGCGACGGGGATGCCGGTGAGTTCGGCGAAGCGGCGTGGAAGCTCGGGCGCGAGCGGCGCGGCGCCGGACTTGGTATAGCGCACATGATGGTCGCGCGGAAACTTGCCCGCCTCGGCGGCGACGCAAAACGCGTTCATCACCGGCGGGACCATGGGGAGCCAGGTGATGCCTTCGCTGGCGATGAGCCCGCAGGCACGATCCACATCAAAGCGCGGCATGAGGACGAGTGTGCCGCCGAGCGCGAGCACGGGGTTGAGCAGCACGTTGAGTCCGTAGATGTGGTAGAGCGGGAGGAAGCAGAGCGTGACGTCGTCGGGAGTGGGCGAGGCGAGTTCGTTGGGACGGATGAACTGGTAGACGTTGGCGACAAGATTCTGGTGGGAGAGCATGACGCCCTTGGGCAGTCCGGTCGTCCCACTGGAATAAGGAAGCGCGGCGAGGGTTGCGTTGGCGGGCTGCTCGGGTTGGGGCAGCGGATGCGAGTTGGGCTTGAGCAGGTCGCTGAACGGAGCGGCGCCGGGCACGGCCTGGCGCGTGGTGAAGACGCGCTGCAATGCGGGCAGGCGCGCGAGGTCCATATCCTTTATCTGGCAGCCGTCCGTGATCAGGAGTGCGGCGCCAGAGTTCTCGAGCTGGTACCGGACCTCGCGCTCGCGATAACTCGGATTCAGCGGGGTGGGAATGCATTGCGCGAGCGTGGCAGCGTGGTAGGCGGCGGCAAACTCCCACGCGTTCGCGTGGTAGATGGCGATGACCGAGCCGGGCGTGGTGAGCGCGGCGAAGTTGCGGGCGATGCGCTCGACCAGGTCTCCGTATTCGGCATAGGTGATGCGGCGCGGGTTGGAGGCGTCATTGTTCGAGGTGTCAATGATGGCCGTCTTCGAGCCGAACTGGCGGCATGCGGTAAGGATGGCGTCGTGGAGAAAGACGTCTTGGTAAGGGTGGGAGAGCTTGCGCATGGGAAGAGTGATAGTACCAAGTACCGAGGCGGCACGCGAAAGTCTGGTTGCGATAGGGGTTCCTCGACTCGCTCGGAATGACAAAACAAATCAGCGGGAGTTGAGGACCTTGAGGAAGTCGGATTCGGTGAGTGAGTACTTGAAGGCTTTCTTGCCGTCGATGACCACGACCGGGACCTCGAGGTCGTAGCGCGCTCGGAGATCGGGGTCGGAATCGATGTCGACCTCGCGCAGGTTGAATTCGGCGTGGGCGCGGGCGCGGGTGAGCGTGGCCTTGACCTCGTCGCAGAGGTGGCAGCCGGCGCGGGTGTAGAGAGTGACGTCCATGAGGGGATGACAGATTGTAGATTGCAGAATCGCGGAAGTTCTTAGAAGATGCAAGGTTCGATGACGACTCACGAAAAATACGGTGCGACCCAAGGATCCCAGACTGGGGCGCCCACAGCGTCGTCTTACAGCCTGGGCGAGTACACCATGGGCGAGTTGATGGTGGCGGCGGCGGCGCGGGAGATACGCGACCGCGAGGTGGTGTTCGTGGGGATGCGGCTGCCGCTGATCGCGTTCATCGTCGCCAAGAAGACGCATGCGCCCGAGGCGATCGGGCTGTTCGAGAATGGGGTGATCCGCGCGACGCCGTCGGCGGAACTTATCTATACGATGGCGGACCCTCCCAACATCTATCAGGCGACGCAGTGCCTGGACATGCTGGGCGTGATGAGCCTGCTGCAGAGTGGACGCGTGGACCTGGGATTCCTGGGCGCGGCCGAGGTGGACCGGTTCGGAAACCTGAACTCGACCGAGGTCGTAGCCGAGCGCGGGCGGGACG
>JALYLW010000019.1 GCA_030774055.1 Acidobacteriota bacterium | reverse complement strand
AATCCTCCCTGGTACCGCCCCCGCCACCCCATCCACAGCGATTCCGATTTATCCTTTAAGCCAGCGACGGGAAGAAACCGGCTGACACTGATATGGACAAGTTTGTGATCCGCGGTGGCAATCCGCTGGTGGGCACGGTGCGCGTGAGCGGCGCGAAGAACGCGGCGCTTCCCTGCATGGCCGCCGCACTGCTCACCGACGAGACCGTCACGCTCGAGAACATCCCTGACGTCCGCGACATCCAGACCGAGCGCAAGCTGCTGGTTGCGATGGGCGCCGAGGTCGAGCTCGGCTATGGACGCGCGCACCATCGCACCACCATCAACTGCGCCAAGCTGACCAAGCCCGAAGCCACCTACGACCTGGTGAAAACGATGCGCGCTTCCACGCTGGTGCTCGGTCCGCTGGTCGCGCGCACCGGGCGCGCGCACGTCTCGCTTCCCGGCGGATGCGCCATCGGCGCTCGCCCGATCGACCTGCACATCCGCGGACTCGAAGCGCTCGGCGCGACCATCACGCAAGAGCACGGCTACGTCGAGGCGCGTGCCGACCGCCTCAAGGGTGGACACATCGTCTTCGAGAAGATCACCGTCACCGGCACCGAAGATCTGCTGATGGCCGCCGTGCTCGCCGATGGCGAGACCATCATGGAAAACTGCGCGCGCGAGCCCGAAGTGGCCGACCTGGCCGCGTTACTCACTAAGATGGGCGCGAAGATCGAAGGCGCCGGGACGTCCACCATGAAGATCCAGGGTGCCAACAAGCTGCACGGCGCGAAGCATCGCATCATCCCCGACCGCATCGAGGCGGGCACGTTCCTCATCGCCGCGGCGATGACCGGCGGCGACCTCATCATCTCGGGCTGCGATCCTCACCACCTCGGCGCGCTCATCCAGAAGCTGAACCAGTGTGGCGTGAAGGTGAAAGAGAGCGGGGACACCATCCGCGTGCTGGGCGATAACCCCATCACCGCTGCGGACGTTTCGACGGAAGAGTATCCCGGCTTCCCCACCGACATGCAGGCGCAGTTCATGGCGCTGGCGACGCAGGCCGAAGGCACCTCGATCGTGACGGAGAACATCTTCGAGAACCGCTTCATGCACGCTCAGGAGATGGTGCGCATGGGCGCGAACGTGAAGATCGAAGGCCGCCGCGCCATCGTTAGAGGAAAGACACCACTCTCCGCCGCCGCCGTGCTGGCCAGCGACCTGCGCGCATCGGCTTCGCTGGTATTGGCAGCGCTGGTGGCGGACGGCGAGACCATCATCGACCGCGTCTACCACATCGACCGCGGCTACGAGCGCATCGAGGAAAAACTGCGCGGCGTGGGCGCGCAGATGAGACGCATCGGCGAGATGCTGCCCCGCAAGATCCCCGCGGCACAGCAGGCCTGATCTAGTCTCTCAACGACAAAACCTTTTCTGGTTCGGCGCGTAACACCGTCGCCACCGCGCCGAGCACTACCAACACTGCTGCGATCACCATCGGCGGCGCCGGCTCGTGCAGCAGCAGCGCGCCTTCCAGCATCGCTCCCACGGGGATGATCAGGCCGATGGTCGAGAGCTGGTAGGGACGCATGCGTTTCAGCAGCCAGTACCACACCGCGAAAGCGACCGCCGAGCCCATCACTGCCAGGAACAGCAGCGCGGCGATGGCCTTGCCGCTCCAGTGCGATTCAGCGTCGCGCTCCACCACCATGCTCAGCGCGCCCAGCAGGACGGTTCCCACCGCGAGTTGCAACCCGGTGCTGACCACCGGACTGATACCCTGCGCGTTGCGCTTGGCGTAGTGCGCCGACCAGCCGGTGCTCACCGCTCCGGCCAGGATCGCGAGACCACCCGCCAGCCGGTGGGGTGACAGGCTCATCCCGGTCCAGAACAGCGCGACGATCCCGCCAAAGCCGATCACCATAGCGAAGACGGCGCGCCGCGGGACGGGCTGGCGCAGCATCACCGGGGTGAGCAGCGCGATCACCAGCGGCGTGGTGGCGGAGAGCACCGCCGTCATCGACGACGTGACGTACTGCTCCGCCCAGAACACCACGCCGAAGGGGATGGTCATCATCGTGACGCCCAGCATCGTGACCACGCGCCACTCGCGGCTGCTCTTCGGCCACTGGTCTCTGCGGATCGCGGCCAGACCCAGCAAAAATGCTGACGCGATGGCGAAGCGCAACGACGCCGCGCGGAATGGCGGCACCTCGGCCACCAGGACGCGGATCGCCATCCACGTGGTGCTCCAGATCGCGCACAGCAGCGCGAAGCCCAGCCAGTGGCGCAGCTTCAGTGGACGCTCGGCTTGCTGATCTTCTGCTTGCGGAGTTGCTTCCATCGGATTCAGGGGAAAAGCGCCGCACAAAAAGAAGGACCGCGGTTTAGATACCGCGGCCCTTGCCTGCGACTCTGATCTATTTACCGGTTGCCGCGATCGCCACCGCCGCCGCCGCGGCCACCACCGCCGCCTCCGGGACCACGCC
>JALYLW010000018.1 GCA_030774055.1 Acidobacteriota bacterium | reverse complement strand
AAAACCTTCGTGAGACTTCGTGACCTTCGTGGTTAAGGCATTTCGCGGTCTTCGCGGTTAGGTGGTTTTCGTAGCCTTCGCGGTGCCGAGCAGCAGCTGAAAGAGCAGCAGCCAGCGCTTGGCGTTGGTGGTCATGAGGAAATTCTCGCGCACGTGCTCGCGTCCGTTCTCGCCCAGTTGTTTGGCGAAATCGGGATGGGTGAGCAGGTAGCGGATCTGGTAGGCACAGCCCTCGACCGAATGCACCAGCACGCCCGTCATCTTGTGGATGACCTGCGTGGGGATGCCGCCGACGGCGCCGGCGATGACCGGCTTCGACTTCCACAGCGCCTCGGCCACGGTCAGTCCGAAGCCTTCCTTGAGCGATTTCTGGATGACGATGGTAGAAGCGCGTTGCAGCGCGTTGATCTCGAAGGCAGACCAGGGCGGCAGGTTCAGGATGATGATGTCGGGATCGTCGCCCGCGGCCTCCAGCACTTCGGCGAGGACGACCGCGCCCTCGGGATCGTCACTGGCGCCGCCGCCGGCGAGCACGAGCTGGCAATCGACGTAGCGCTTGGCCAGCTTGTAAGCCTCGATCACGCCGACGGGATCCTTCAAGCGGTCGAAGCGCGAGATCTGGGTAAGGACAGGCCGCGAGCGGTCGATGCCGAAGTCGTCACAGACCTTCTGCACGCCGGCTTCGTCGAGGTCTTTGTTCTTCTCCGAGAGCGGATCGATGCAGGGGAAGAAGAGATATTGCGGGATGCCGAGCTGCCGGGTGAACGCCGGCGAGGAGAAGATGGCCGCGTCATATTGCTCGACCATCGGCCGCAGGAACCCCCAGACGTCGGGATGCGGATTGGAAAGATCGATGTGGCAGCGCCACATCCACTTGCCGCGCGTGTTGGCCTTGCTGCGGATGAGCCCGACCGGCTGCGGATCATGGATGAGGAACAGGTCCTCGGTGAACTCCATGCGCTGCCGGTTCTGCTCGTTGTACATCATGAAGATGTCGAGGATCTCTTTGGTGACGTGGTACTCGCCACCGTGCAGCGCGTTGTGGAATCCCTTGGTGACCTCGAAGAAATCGTTGCCGCCGGTGATGACTTCCCACTTGGTGTGGACCTCGAGCTCGTTGAGCATGGGGACCAGGGCGTTGAGGATCTCGGCCACACCGCCGCCGACGGCGGTGGAGTTCACCATCTTCACCGACTTGCCGCGCAAAGCGCGCGCCAGATACCAGAGCTCGTCTAATTCCGGCTTGCCGATGATGGGCTCGTAGTCGGAGAGCTTGGGCGGCGGAGGCGGAACGCGCTGCGGAGTATTGAAGTTCGGGTCGCGGCGGTTCTTGCGACGCTCGGCGGGCGGCGCTTCGGTGGCGGCCTGCAGAACCTCTGTTTCGGGCCTTCCGTTTTTCCCGTCCGGCACGACGACACCCTTGGCCGGGTCCTTGTCTGCGCTCGTCGTCGACTTGGACTTCTGCCTGGTTTCTTTCGGTTCCTTCGGTTCCTTCGGTTCCTTCGCTTCCATCGGCTCTTTCATCTCTCTCTGCCTCGCATGGTTTGCGTTGTTTGGCGCGGGGTGACCGCGCGCGTCACAGTCCCTGTTCGACGACGCGGATGATGGCTTGCCGCACGTCTTCGAGCGTGGCCGTGTAGATGTCGATGCGGTTGATCTTGTCGGCCAGCTTGCCCAGGTCGAGCTCGTTCTCCAGCCAGACGGAGAAATCGTTGGAGTTGAGCTTGAGCCGCAGCCGCGCGGCGATGAAGTGGTGGTGGATGGTGTGCAGGCCGACCTTGCGCATGGCCTCGGCGAATTCCTTGAGGTTGCGGGCGACGTAGGGCGTGGGGATCATCACCGCTTCCGAAGCGCAAAAGTAAAAGGCCTCGAAGGCGGGACGATCAGCCGAGCGCGGATTCTTCTTCAGGTATTTTTCCACCGTCGCGACCAAACGCTCCCTTAGATCTTTGACGCTGGTGAACTCACGCACGTCGAGCGCGGAGAGCTGCTCCGCCAGCGCGACTTCGTTGCAGGCGGCGAAGGCCCAATGTCCGAAATCGTTCGACCATCCCTCGCGGATGAAGTGATAGTCGCGCAGGGTCTGGAAGGTGTGCTGGAAGATGCTCGCGTCCGGGCAGGCTCGCAATCCCTCCAGCAGTTCGGCGAGGTTGGTGGCTTTCTCGCGGCCGATCTTGATGAGCGTGGCGGAGGAATAGAAATAGAAGGGCGAGCGCGCCCAGCGCAGCGCCGGGGCAGGCAGTTGGGCAGTGGCCATAGGGGACGACCTCCGGCTGTTTAGGACCGATTTGGGTAGGATACCGCCAGTGAACGAGCCGTTGTCGTTCGATGACGCGGAATCGCGTGTGTCTGAGAATCCAGCAGCAACTCTGGATTTTTCTTTATTGCCGCCTTCCGACACTGTAAACCAATAGAGCCGCGGTGGCGCCCGCAGGCTGCACAGACTGGAGATGAAGATCATCTCCGACGCCACTTACGCCATCGTCCTGTTCATGACGGGCGTGACCACCATCATCGCTCCGCCGGTGCTGCGTTATCTGTTCAAGCCTCCGGCGACGCCGGAAGCGGCGGTCGCGGACTAGAATAGTGAGTCTTTGATTGTCAGTCCCACAAGTCAGAAGAGGAGTCACATGCCTGAGTCCAAACCCAGCGCAACCGAAGTCGTCACCCGCGAGCGGCTTGCGGAGCTGTTGAACGAAGATCTTTCCCGCGAATACCAGGCCATCATCGCCTACGTGGTGTATTCCCAGGTGCTCAGCGGCGCGCAATACATGGACATCGCCGCGCAGCTCGAGATCCACGCCAAGCAGGAGCTGGACCATGCCCTGATCCTCTCGCGGCAGATCGACTACCTCGGCAAGATGCCGACCGTCACTCCCCAGCCGGTGCGCACATCGAAGAACGCGAAGGACATGCTCCGGTTCGATCTCGACAATGAGACCGAGACCATCCTCAATTACCGCGATCGCGTCCGGCAATGTGAAGCGCTGGGAGAATATGCGATGGCGGAACAGATCCGCCAGATATTGGTGCAGGAGCAGGACCACCAGATCGACCTGGCGACCGCCCTCGGGGAAAAAGTTCCCGACCCGAACAAAGCACGCAAGCGTCGCTGACGCCGCTGGCATCAGGCGGCGAGCGGAGCAGCAGGCATCAACCTTTAGTCTTTACTTCTTGGGATGCCGCTTGGGTTGCGGCTCGCGCAGTCCGAGTGCGATGTCGGCAAGCTCGAGGGCGCGCCGGCCGAACTTCTGGCTGGTCGGCTTCTCGTCGAGCGGGATGAGCCGCGGCCCTTCATCGCGCGCTTCGGGACGCTCGGGCGCGATCTTCACGACCTTGTTCAGGTTGCCGTTCGGCTTGCCGTCCGGCCTGCCATTCTTCTTCTGTTTCATTGCCATGCACACCCTGCGGCAGACACACGCGCGCGCAGCTGCGTCCAGCCTGGGGATAAATTAGGGAAGTGGTATGAAGATAGCAGAGTTGCGCGAAGCGTCAAGCC
>JALYLW010000017.1 GCA_030774055.1 Acidobacteriota bacterium | reverse complement strand
GGCGAAAGCCGCGCCCTTTTCGCATTCTTGTCTGCGGTTAGGACGTCGCCTTCTTCGGAGTGAGGAAGGTGGCTGCCACGTAGTTGTAGAGGCCCTCCCAATGGCGACTGCTCTTGCCTACCGCCATTGGATTGCGGCCGAGTTCGGAACTGGCGTCGAGCGTGAGTTCAACGAGTTTCTTTCCGACCGTGCTGTCGTAGAACTTGACCGGGTCGGACCTCCACTCGTACTCCCCTGTCGATTCGTTTGCTACCACCAGGAAGCGCATTGCACTGAGAATGGGGTACACGAAGCCGGCGGGAATGTCATACGCCGTCTTGACGAAGTCCCCGGACTCTTTCGGAGAAAACAGAAGGGGCCAGCGCATCTTCCCATTCTTGTAGCCGATCTCCTTGAGAGCCCCTGGACGGCCGCCCAGGCTCTTGACGACCTCCGGGAGAGTATTCTTCACGTGGTCATGAAGCTTGAAAATTCCCGGCACCACCTTGGCGAGCTTCGAATAAGAATCGATGTTCGCCAGGTAGGTCTGCAGCGTCCGGCCCTTCGAGGAGTACGCGTACACGGGATGAGAAGAGCTGAGCCCATTGTTGAAGATTGTGAGGATTGCGATGACCTCCTGAACATCAATCGCCTTCTCCTCGTTCTCCTTGTATGCAATGTCGCCGGCGAAGGGCAGGTTCTTGACGAGTACCTTCACAACGTCAAGCTTCCCTTCAAGCTCCGCGAGGCTCTTCTCCTTCACTTGGACCGATGTGTTCCGAGCTCCAGCGACATCCTCGAAAACATCTTCGACCCCAGTCATCACCTCGAGGGTGACGAACCGCGAATCGGTGATGTTTTGTTTCTCCGAAGTGACAATGCGGTAGGTGTGACCACCGTCCACAACGCCGTGGGTGCGGGGGTCTGCCATGACGATGGTCATCTCGTCGGTCTGGTTGTCATACTGCACGGCCTCTGCCGAAATGAGTAGGCCGCGGTTCAGCAGGTGGAACATTGGCCCGCTTTCCTCGCCCAGAAAACCATCGCGGATTTTCTTGGCCACCTTGCTGTTGAGGTTCTGCTCCCTAGGGTTGGTTTCCATGGGGAAATTGTCGGGAAGGTGACTCGCGCTAACCACAGCGAAGTAGCGAGCGCGACCGGGCTTCAATGGGTCGATGAACTTGCGGAGAGACTCGACGATGAATGTGAATTTGGTAGACATCTTTAGCT
Organism: Acidobacteriota bacterium; assembly: GCA_030774055.1. NCBI lineage: Bacteria > Pseudomonadati > Acidobacteriota > Acidobacteriota bacterium. The sequence goes on along the minus strand of JALYLW010000017.1, from coordinate 15,164 downwards.
CCTCTGGCTGTCCGCGGAGGGACAGAAAGAATTCGCTAAAGCGAATCGCACATTTGAGCTGGAACGAGGAGATCGGAGCGAAGGCAGGGATTGCACCACATCTGCGGCATCGCTAGGATACACCGCCACCAGCTAAAGCGTGCGGAGACGCTTAGCCAAAACTAATTATAGCAGAGACTCTGCTTCACGGTCAAGGAACCCTAGCGACCACGTTTGGTATTTGGAAGAAATCGCGCTTCTGGCAGACTAATGGCCTAGAGAAAGGAAGATTCCACATGGCAGCCTTAATCACCATTCAGGGCAAGAAGGCAGGCAAGGGTGAGCGAATGACTGGAAAACGCGGATGGAAACTTGCAGCGACACGGGGTCGAAAACGCATTTTCACCGCAACGTTGCTTAGCACTGTCAATTGGGGAAAAACACGGATTGCCGTGTTCAGCGTTCCGAAATAGTCAAACTGAGACAATACCTATTCCCATTCAATCGTTCCGGGCGGCTTCGAGGTGGTGTCGTAGACCACGCGGTTGATGCCCTTGACCTCGTTCACGATGCGGGTGGAGATGCGCTTCAGCACATCCCATGGCAGTTCGACCACGTCGGCGGTCATGCCGTCTTCGGAATGCACGCAGCGGACGGCGCAGGTGTAAGCGTAGGTCCGCTGGTCGCCCATCACGCCCACGCTCATCACCGGCAGCAGCACGGCAAACGACTGCCAGACCTTGGTGTACCAGCCAGCCTGCTTGATCTCGGAGACGACGATCTCGTCGGCCGCTTGCAAGAGCGCCACGCGCTCGGCGGTGACTTCGCCGAGGATGCGGACTGCCAGACCCGGCCCGGGAAAGGGTTGGCGCTGGAGCAGCTCGTCAGGCAAACCCAAGTCTTTGCCTATCCGGCGCACCTCATCCTTAAACAAGTCCTTTAAGGGCTCGATGAGCTTGAGCTTCATCTTCTCCGGCAAGCCGCCCACGTTGTGGTGCGTCTTGATGGTCTGCGAGGGGCCGCGCACGGAGCGCGATTCGATGACGTCGGGATAGAGCGTGCCCTGGACAAGAAAATCGATCGGGCCCGTTTCTCGTTTCTCGTTTCCAGGTTTCGTGATTTGGAGGCCCTTCTCATTCGCGACCACGGTCGCGTTGTGCGGCAGGTCGCCTTGGAGCAAGTGTTCGACGGCGTCGTCGAACACGGCAATGAACTCGTTACCGATGATCTTGCGCTTCTTCTCCGGCTCGGTCACGCCCTCGAGCTGGGCGAGGAAGCGCCGGCTGGCGTCCACCGCAACGACGTTCAAGCCAAGTTTGTCGCGCAGGTTCTGCTGGACTTTGGCGAACTCATTCTTGCGCAGCACGCCATTGTTCACGAAGATGCAGGTAAGCCGGTCGCCGATGGCCTGGTGGACGAGCGCGGCGGCGACGGAGGAATCCACCCCGCCTGAAAGCCCGCAGATGGCTCTTTCCTTCTCGCCCATCTGCGCGCGGATTTGCTCGATGGTGGACTGGATGAAGTGTGCCGGCGTCCAATCACCGCGCGCGCCGCAGATATCGAAGACGAAATTCTTCAGCACTTCTTTGCCCAGCTTGGTGTGGTGCACCTCGGGATGGAACTGCACCGCCCAGATTTTTTTTGCCGGGTTCTCGATGGCGGCCACGGCGTTGGCAGACTTCGCGATCAACTTGAACCCGGTGGGCAGGGTTTCCGCTTCGTCACCGTGCGACATCCAGACGCTCATCTCGCGCGGCAGTCCTTTGAAGATGGCGGAGTTGGAGTTGTCGAGGATCTCGACGTTGGCTTGGCCGTACTCGCGCTTGGCCGCGGAGTGTACCTTGCCGCCGAGTCTGTGCGTGATGAGTTGCAGCCCATAGCAGATGCCGAGGATGGGCAGGCCGAGCGCGAGGACGCGGTCGTCCATCGGGGGCGCGTCGGCGTCATAGACCGAGCAGGGGCCGCCGGAGAGGATGATGCCCACGAGCGAGGAGCTGTGGATCTCGTCAAGCGAGGCCGTGCAGGGGAGGACGACCGAGTGGACTTTGAACTCGCGGATGCGGCGCGCGATGAGCTGCGTGTACTGCGAGCCAAAGTCAAGGATGACGATGGATTGTGTTTCCATGGACTAGCTTCTCAGAGTGCGCTCGCTCTGTAAAGCAAAACCTCTCAGACCTGCACCGGAAGGTCGGGCGCGACCGGAGGTGGAGTAGCAGCGCGCGCGGGCGTATTGGCCGGCTGCGTGGCGGCTTCGATATCCGAGCGAACGATGCGCGTGTATGCGGCCAGCTTCACCGCGTACAGCCAATCGGAGACAGCGAAGTACGCCAGCGTCATCAGCAGGAAGATAGCCCATAGCAACTTCCCCGGCAGCTTGCCGACGCCGGGCAGCAACGCGAAGGTGAGCAGGGTGACCGCTCCCGTCAGCATGAGGCGGAACAGGCCGACGACCGTCCCCACGCCCACGAACTCGCCGGAGCGGCGCTTGAAGATGCGCGTGGCTTCTCCGAATCCCGCGCCCGCGCGCTTCCCCGCCGCCGCATAGATGTTGGCCAGCAGCAGGAGCCAGTTGATGCGCGAGCGCAGCACGGTGAACACGATGGCGAGCGGAAAGAAGACGGCCATGAAGAAGAGCGGCTGGGGCGGATCGGTGCGCGCCATCAGCTCGGTGCCGAGCAGGAACGAGGCGGCGATGCCGACGAATGCGAGCGCGCCGATGACAACGCGCCAGAGGTGCAGGGCGAACGTACGGCCGATGAGGACTTTGCCACTGTTGCTGCTGCCATTGCCATTGCCGTTGCTCAGCAGCGCGCGCAGCGTGGCGGCGCGTCCGAAAGTCGCAGCGCAGATCCAGAGCACGAACGCGGCCGGCGTGATGACGAGGCACAAGCGCAGCAGCGTGGGTCCGCTGCCACTGAAGATGTGGACGATGGCTTCAGCCATCCATTGCGGTTTGCCGGAGTCCAGTCGGAACTGGTCGAAGTTGGAGATGGTGAGCGACTGCAGGTAGCCGCGCGCGGCGAACCACGCGATGAGCAGCGCGGATGCTCCCCACACCCAGCGCCACGCGATCTCCGCCAGCGCCAGCGTAGGCTCGCGCCAGACGGTGCGAAAACCGTAGCGGATGGGAGATTCTGTAGGCATGGGCAAAGAATACAACGAGAGCGTGCCTTTGCGCTTTCGTACTACTTCAGCAACGAGCGTGCTGCCTTTTTCACCGCCGGCCACGCCGCCGATGGGGGCGCCACGAAGTCCATGTGCGCCACTCCCGCCAACGGGACCACTTCGATCGGATCGCCCGCACGTTTGGCAGCGATCTCGTAAGCGTGACTAGAGACCTCCTCGCCCCGCACGAGAGAGATCTGCTTCACGCCGAGCGGCAACAGGTCGGTGACGGAAGCTTGTCGAAAGTTCTTTTCCGCGTCGGGCAGCCGGCCGCCAATCAATCCTTCGAGCGCGGGCTCGCCACAGCTAGTGCCTCCGGCCTCGATCACGCGATGCAGGTCGGGCCAGCCGTCGAGACTCACCGCACCGCGCAGCGGCAGGGGCGTAGCTTCGAGGCGCAAGGGAGAATCCGCTGGGAGCTTATGGCGAGCCGCCACCCACATGGCCAGGTGTCCACCGGCGGAATGGCCGATCACGATCACGCGCTTCAGATCCAGGTTATGTCGGGGAGCCAGCGTTCGCAGAAAGTCGGTGGCGACGCTGACGTCGCGATACATGTTTGGCCATCCACCGCCAGCGTCACCTATCTTGCGATACTCGATGTTCCATGTCGCGATGCCCGCTTGCGTGAGCGCGGTGGCCAGCGGACTGGTCTGGTGCAGATCGGCAAAGTGCGAGATCCAGCACCCGCCGTGGATCACCACTGCGACCGGAAACGGACCTCGCCCGCGCGGTAGCCGCAATTCGCCAAACTGCCGCGCATCGCTGCCGTAGACGATGCGTGCAGCCGGGCTCACCGGCATCTGCGCGATCTGCTCTGGGGTGTAGCCGACTCTCGGTGCCAGGGTTCCGTGAGCTGAGCCGGCACGCTGTTGCGCGGTCAGCATCGCAGAAGCAAGCACGCAGAGCGCGAGCGGACGAAGTGCGATCAAGACGTTCATTGGACGACGTTACTTGACTGACTTTACTTGACCTGGGTCTGCTTCACCACGAAGTTGACCAGCTTGCCGGGCACCACGACGGTCTTAACGATCTCCTTGCCCTCGAGCGCGGTGCGGACTTTTTCTTCGGTCAGAGCGCGTTCTCGCATCATGTCTTCGGTGGCCTCTGTGGCGACGGAAAGCCGGCTGCGCACCTTGCCATTCACCTGCACCACGATCTCGACCTCGTCTTCTTTCGCCAGTGCCCGGTCGTACTTGGGCCAGTTATCGCGCAGCAGGCTCGACTTCTCGCCCAGCGTCTCCCAGAGTTCGTGCGCGACGAAGGGCGCGAGCGGCGCGAGCAGCAGCACGAGGTTGCGGTTGATCTCGCGGACGAGCGATGCCGGCACCTTGCCGGAGGCGATGGACTTTTCCGCGGCGTAAAGCTGGTTGACGAGCTCCATGATGGCGGCGATGGAGGTGTTGAAATGCCAGCGCGCGGCGAAATCGTCGGAGACGCGCTTGATCGTCTGGTGCAGTTTGCGTTGGAGCGCGCGCGCCTCGGGCGCTAGAAGCGCCGTATTCGGAGATTGGGCCGGCCCCGTCTCTAGCTTTGAGTGTCGCGTGACGAAGCGATAGACGCGGCTCAAGAAGCGGCTCACGCCTTCCACGCCCATGTCCTGCCAATCGAGATCGCGGTCGGGCGGCGCGGCGAAGAGGGTGTAGAGACGGGTGGCGTCGGCGCCATATTTCGCGATCATGTCGTCGGGCGAGACCACGTTGCCCAGGTTCTTTGACATCTTCGCGCCCCCCTTGATCACCATGCCCTGGGTGAACAGGCGCGCTGCGGGCTCGGAATTCTTCACGATGCCCATGTCGCGCATCACCTTGGTCCAGAAACGCGAGTAGATCAGGTGCAGGATGGCGTGCTCGACCCCGCCGATGTACTGGTCGATGGGAAACCAGTAGCCCACGGTCGCGGTATCGAGCGCGCGATCCGCCAGCGTTGGATCGGTGTAGCGGTAGAAATACCAGGAGGAGTCGACGAAGGTGTCCATGGTGTCGGTCTCGCGGCGCGCGTTGCCGCCGCACTGCGGACACTTCGTGTTCACCCACTCTGGAACGCTGGCCAGCGGCGAGCCGCCCTCGAGCGTGATCTGCACGTTATCCGGCAGCAGGACGGGCAGGTCTTTTTCCGGCACCGGCACGATGCCGCACTTCTCGCAATACAGCATGGGGATGGGCGTGCCCCAATAGCGCTGGCGCGAGATGCCCCAATCCTTGAGGCGGTAAGTGACGGCGCGCTTGCCGAAGCCGTGCTGTTCGGCGAACTCGGCCATCTTCTGCTGCGCTTCGCGGCAGCTCAGCTCGTTGAACTCACCGGAGTTGATGAGCAGAGAATCTTCGCCGGTGTAAGGGAGCAGCGCGGACTCATCCTGGTCAGCGGTGGGAACGTCGCCGGTGCGGCGTGGCAGCACCACGATGCGGCCCTCGAGGCCGTACTTCTTCGCGAATTCGAAATCGCGTTCGTCGTGCGCGGGAACGGACATGATCGCGCCCGTGCCGTAATCCATCACCACGTAGTTCGCCACCCAGATGGGGAGCGTCTCGCGGTTGAATGGATTGATAGCGAAGCGTCCGGTCGGGACGGCGTGCTTCTCCACCGCGCCGAGGTCGCCCGACTCTTTGGCTTTGCGCTGCTCAGCGACGAGGTCGTCGGCCTTGGCGCGCAGTCCCGCATCGCTCGCGGCGAGCTCCGCGACCACCGGATGCTCGGGTGCGAGCACCACGGCAGTAGCACCATAGATAGTGTCGAGGCGCGTGGTGAAGATGGCGATCTTGCTGGCGCCCGGGGCCCGTTGTAAGGCAGGCCCCTCCGCCCCCGCCGCCGTCTCCACCGCATCCTGGGACGGGTTGGACGCGCGTGCGGGCGTGGCGCCATTCGAGCTTTCCAGTTCGAAGTCCACGTACGTGCCTTCGCTGCGTCCGATCCAGTTGCGCTGCATGGTGCGGACTTTTTCCGGCCAGCCTTCGAGGTCGTCGAGCCCGGCATTCAATTCTTCGGCGTATTTCGTGGTCCGAAGAAACCACTGCTCCAGCTCGCGCTGCTCGACCGGCGTGGTCTCGTGGCGCCAGCAGCATCCGCCGACGACCTGCTCGTTCGCCAGCACGGTCGCGCACTCCGAACACCAGTTCACCCGGCTCTTCTTGCGATACGCCAGCCCGCGCTCGTGCATCTTCAAAAAGAACCACTGGTTCCATCGGTAGTACTCAGGCAGGCAGGTGGTGACTTCCTTCGCCCAGTCGTAGGCGTAGCCCAGGCGCTTCATCTGCGCCTTCATTTTCGCGATGTTGGAGAGCGTCCACTGCCGGGGATGGACTTCGGCTTTGATGGCGGCGTTCTCGGCGGGCAGTCCGAAGGCGTCCCAACCCATGGGATGAAGCACGTTGTAGCCGCGCATCCACATGTGGCGCGCGAGCGCGTCGCCGATGGAGTAGTTGCGCACGTGGCCCATGTGCAACACGCCCGAAGGATAAGGCAGCATCTCGAGCACGTAGTACTTCTTCCGCTTCGAGGTGCTGGGCTCGGCGGCGTAGAGCTTGGGATCGGCTTCGAAGCGCGCAAACCACTTCTCTTCGATCTTCTGCGGCTCGTAGCGCAGCAGCTCTTCGCGCATTGTCTTCTCTTCGGCCATCTTCCTGGAGGCTCGGCGGTTGCGACTGAATCTTTAGATTTTACACGCTGGTCTGCACTGGCAGATTGCGGGATACTTACGTGGAAATGCGCCGCATAGCCAGGAGGCCAAGCACGCTGTCTACAAGGAGCACGATGAGCGCCGCTAGCATTGCCTCTTTTTGAACGTGGGAGCCGCACCTCCCTGTGCCGTTAACCTTTTGCTAAACTAGGGGACTCTCGGAGAACCCATGCTTATCGTGATGCAGGCGCATGCCACCGAAGAACAGGTGCGCGCGGTCTGCGACAAAGTCTCTTCCCTCGGCCTCAAGCCGCACCCTATCCCGGGCGCGCAACGTACTGCCATCGGCATCACCGGCAACCAGGGCGCGGTCGAGACGGGCGTGTTCGACGACATGTCCGGGGTCGGCGAGGTCATCCGCGTCTCCAAGCCTTACAAGCTCGTCAGCCGGGACATAAAAGAAGACAACACCATCATCCGCTTCCCCGCGCAGGATGCCTCCATCGGCGGCAAGGAGCTGGCCATCATCGCCGGACCGTGCGCCATCGAGAGCCGCGAGCAGGCGTTCGCCATCGCCGAGCGCGTCCGCCGGTCAGGGGCAAAATTCTTTCGCGGCGGCGCTTACAAGCCGCGCACCTCTCCTTATTCGTTTCAGGGACTGGGTGAGGAGGGCCTGCGCATCATGGCCGAGATCCGCGACAAGTTCGGCATGGTGGTCGTGACCGAAGCCATCGACCACGAATCGCTCGACCTGGTGGAGGAGTACGCGGACGTCGTCCAGATCGGCGCGCGCAACATGCAGAACTTTTCGCTGCTCAAGAAAGCCGGACGCGCGAAAAAGCCAGTGCTGCTCAAGCGCGGCATGTCGGCCACGCTGGAAGAGTTCCTGATGGCGGCCGAGTACATCATGGCCGAGGGCAACTATAACGTGATCCTGTGCGAGCGTGGGGTGCGCACTTTCGCCGACCACACCCGCAACACGCTCGACCTCTCGCTGGTGCCGGCGGTGCAGCGGCTGAGCCACTTGCCGATCGTCGTGGACCCGAGCCATGGCACCGGCAAACGCAATAAGGTGCTGCCCCTCTCGCGCGCCGCCGTGGCGGTGGGCGCGGACGGGCTGATCGTGGAAGTGCATCACGATCCCGACCACGCGCTTTCCGACGGACCGCAATCCATCTATCCCGACCAGTTTGACGCGCTGATGGCCGAGGTGCGACAGATCGCCGGGGTGGTGCATCGCAGCGCGCCCGCGCCGCAGGCCGTCGCGGTAGGACGCTGATGCTGCTCTTCGCCGGCAGCCTATGAATACATCCCGAGCGCAGCGAGGGAACACTATCCCGCCGAAAATGTTTGGTGAGGTAGGGCTTCCTCGGCCTTCGGCCTCGGAATGTATTGCCAAGAGGGTTCTGAGATTCGGCGTGCTGCTGATCTTGGCCTTCCTCCTCGCTGCCTGCGACCCCAAGCTGCCCAGCTATCCACCCGCCTATCGCGAGTACGCATACGTGACCAACGGCGCGAGCGACACGGTGAGCGTGATCGACCTGCTGCACTTCCGCCTGGAGAAGAGCGTTGCGGTGGGCAAGAGCCCGACCGGGGTAGCGGTGAATCCGAAGAAGAACGAGGTCTACGTGGTCAATTCGGAATCCGCTAACGTGAGCGTGCTCGACGCCGAGACCAACGCGGTGACTTTTACCATCGGCGTCCACGGACATCCATACTTCATCGACGTTTCCGCGGATGGCAAGCGCGCCTATGTTGCGAACTCGGGCTCGGCGAACGTCAGCGTGCTCGACCTCGACCAGCACGCGGTGATCGCGACCATCTCGGTTGGGGCAAAGCCAGGACTGGCGCGCGTCTCGCCGGATGGCGCGACCGTCGTCGTGACGAATCGCGACGGCAACTCCGTCTCGCTCATCGACGCTGCCAAACTGACGGTGCGCGCGACCGTGCCGGTGTGTCCCGCGCCGGAACAGATCGCCATCCTGCCGGACTCGGCGAAGGCCTTCATCTCGTGCTCGCAGTCGAACCAGGTCGCGGCCATCGACTTGAAGAACGCCACCGTGCTGACGCTGCTCGATGTGGGTAAGTCCCCCATCGGGCTCACGCTCAAGCCCGATGGCGGACAGCTCTTCGTCCAGAACTTCGACTCGCAGTCCATCTCCGATATCAACACGCAGACCAACGAGGTGGGCGCGACTTACCTGATCGGACAGAAGCCGGTACGTGGCGTGGTGAGCAGCGACAACCTGCGACTCTACGTCAGCAATTTCGGATCGGACTCGGTCGCCGTCTACGCCATCGACAATGGCAAGGTCGCAGCCTCGGTGCAGGTGGGCTCGAAGCCGGACGCGCTCGCGCTCACTCCCAGCCAAACCTATCTCTTAGTTTGCGACACCGCCGCCGGCGATGTGGCGGTGGTGCGCACCCGCGTGGCGTCCACCAACATCCCGGTGCTGCTGACAATGATCCCGGTAGGTCGGGAGCCGCGGCAGATCGCCATCAAGAATTTCATGCTGCGCAAGCCGCCACCGCAGCCGCAGCAATGACGCAGCGATGATTTCTCTCCGGGAAGGGCCGCCGGCGCGCTAGGCTTCTCTTGATGCAAGTCCAGGAAAACATCCCGCTCGCGCCTTTGACCACGCTCCGCGTGGGTGGCCCAGCGCGCTGGTTCGCGGAAGCGCGCAGCGCCGAAGAAGTGTTGCAGGGGGTGAACCTGGCGCGCGCCAACAACTGGCGGCTGTTCGTACTGGGCGGCGGCAGCAACCTGGTGGTCGCCGATGAGGGTTATCGCGGACTGGTGCTGAAGATCGCCATCGGCGGCATGGCCGACCGCATGGAAGACGGCAAGCGCGTTTTCGAAGCGGGCGCCGGCGTGGAGTGGGACGCGCTCGTCGCGCACGCCGTGGCGCGCGATGCCGCCGGCATCGAATGTCTGAGCGGCATCCCCGGCACCGTCGGCGGAACCCCGGTGCAGAACGTGGGCGCTTACGGACAAGAGGTAGCGGACACCATCACCTCCGTCCAGGTCTTCGACCTGCAGCGCGGCGTGATCCGCGATATCTGCGCGGAAGCGTGCGGCTTTGGGTATCGCACCTCCATCTTCAACACCAGCGAGCGCGGCCGCTTCATCGTGTTGCAGGTCGCATTCGCGCTCCTGCCCGGCGGCGCGCCCACCATCGAGTACGCCGACCTGAAAAAGCATTTCTCCGGAACGGGTGGAACACCCTCGCTCGCCGCCGTGCGTGACGCCGTCCGGCAGATCCGCCATTCCAAAGCCATGCTCATCATGGAGGGCGATCCGGATTGCCGCAGCGCCGGCTCGTTCTTCAAGAACCCCATCGTGGACGCGGCAATGGACGCGCGCATCCAGCAGCTCGCCGCCGCGCGCGGGCTCACCCCGCCGCGCTTCGCCACGCCGGAAGGCACCAAGCTCTCCGCCGCGTGGCTGGTGGAGCAGTCCGGCTTTCAAAAGGGATACACACTCGGCGCCGTCGGCATCTCATCGAAGCACACTCTGGCCATCGTCAACCGCGGGGGCGCCAAGGCCAGCGAGATCATGGCGCTGAAGGACGAGGTGCAACAGCGCGTCCGTGGGACATGGGAGATCGAGCTGCATCCCGAGCCGGTGTTTCTGGGCTTTGACTAGCCGCCTTCGACTCGCCGCAGAGATTTGGATTGACCGGCACCGGCGACCTTCATACGATTGCGCTTCTCTTTTGTCCGTAACCCGGGAGGGCTCGATGCGTCGCTTCTCTCTTTCACTCCTGCTGCTTGCATTGACACTGCTCGCCGCCTCCGCCGCGATGTTCGCGCAGTCCGCCGGCAAGGTCGACCGCTTGCTGCCCGCGGGGTTCATCGCGCGCGGGTCCAACTCGAGCGAGGCGAAGCAAGCCGACCTAGTGCAGTGGAACGACATCCTGCGCACCAACGATCAGGGACGCATGCGCGTGGCGCTCGACGACGGTTCCATGCTCTCCATCGGCGCGCACAGCGAGCTGCGCGTGGTGAAGCACGACACGCAGTCCAATCAGACGCTGGTCGAGATGCTGTACGGCAAAGCGCGCGCCAACGTGGTTCCCATCCGCAAGAACGGAGGCAGCTTCCAGGTGCGCACTCCCACCGCCGTGATCGGCGTCCTGGGAACGACGGTGACGGTCGAGACCACGCTGGTCGACAACTCGCAGGCCCAAACGGTGACGACCGTGACTTCGCAGGATATCCAGAACCTGCCCGGACCGCGGCAGAACATCTCTGACCTGTTGCAGCTCACGCCCGGCGCCATGCCCGACAAGAGCGCGCCTGATACGCCGACCATCGCCGACTACACGACCGTGGACGGCACCATCGTGGGCAGTCTGGACCACATCGTCGGCGTCCGCAGCATCGATCCGAGCATCGTCAAGATGGTGTTCCTGCTGCCCGGGCAGTACACCCTTCGTCGGTCGCGGCCTGCCGCCCACCGACCCGCAGTTTCACGACGACTTCTACGCCAACCCAAAGCCGAAGATGCCGAAGCGACCCGAACTCTTGCAAACCGGCTGCCGTTTTCCTGCTATCACAAGTTTTGAGAGCATGAGTTCGGCGCTGGACAAGGCGCTCGACTACGAGATCACCGGGCGCGGCGCTTCCACCGGCAGCGTGTTCGATATGCACGTGAAGAATCTCAGTGGCTGTCCGCTGAACCTGCAGATCCCAGCCGGCGCCGTGCTCAAGCCCACCGGCTACACTGGGCGGCTGGTCAAGGGCATCCTGCTGGGTGGCGGGTTGCCGCCGTTGAAGGACTTCCAGGTGATGATGGCCGAAGGCGGGTTCGGCGAAGTGCCGGCTCAAGGCGCCAGCGGTGACTTGCCCGTGATGTATTTCCTGCCTCCCGAAGCGGAGGAGACCACGTTCACTCTGCGTGGCTACTGCCTCGAGCTGCACAAGCTCGCGCCGCACCAGAAGACGAAGTACAAGTTCGCCGACGCCGACGAGCAGAAGCGCCTCTCCGCGCCAAACTTGAAGGTGATGGAGGCGGCCAACAAGCTCTTCTTCACCGGACAGGCGCGGCCGCCTAGCGCCTCGCTCGACAGCCTGGTGCAGTGGTCGCTGTGGGCGAGCCGTGAGGGACTCGACGACGGCAAGAAGTTCGAAGAGGAATACGTCGGCCTGGTAAAGCGTAACCACGAAGCGCAGAAGCAGAAGTTCGACAAGAAGACCAGGGAGCAGACGGAGCAGACCGCGCAGAGCTTCTGGCCGTACGTGCAGAAGGTGCTCGCAGCCGCGAAGTAGGGTGAGCGCGGAGTGAGCGTGGTTTGCGAAGTAAGTCAAGCGCGAGCCCGCGCGAGGGCGTAGTCCCGCTCGGCGCGACGGAGCCCTTGGAACAATGATCAGTTTGCCGGCAGCAGCCGGCCGTCTTGTAGTGGAAGCAGGCGGCCGCCGATGGCAGCGACTTCATCGCGATCATGGGTAACGTAGAGCACCGGGATGCTGCGCCGCTCATTCCATGCGCGCAGGTCGGCGACGATCTTCCCTTTCGTGGCATCGTCGAGGCCGGAGAGTGGCTCATCGAGCAGCAGGACGCGTGGTTCGGTCACTAGCGCCCGGGCCAGCGCCACGCGCTGCCGTTGGCCGCCAGAGATCTCTTCCGGGCGCTGCCGTGCCAACTCCGCAATGCCAAAGCTGGCGAGCATGGCGGCCACCCGTTGCCGGCGTTCTGCTCGCGGCAAGCCGTCGCCCATGGCGTCTAATCCATACGCCACGTTCTGCTCCGCGGTCAGGTGCGGGAAGAGCGCGAGGTCCTGCACCACGTAGCCCGCGCGGCGGCGTTCCGTGGGCACATCCGTTCGCGTGCGTGAGTGGAAGAGCGGGACTCCGGCGATCGTGATCTCGCCTTCGTCCGGCGTGAGGAGTCCGGCGACGCAATCGAGCAGCGTGCTCTTCCCCGCGCCTGACGGTCCAAACAACACGGTGAAACCGGGCAGCGCGACCAGGTCCACATCGAGCAGGAACCCGGGGCGCCGGGCACGAAAGAGCTGTTTCCGCACGCGCACTCGCAGGCCTTCGCTTAAAGAGGCTTCGCTCATCGGACGTTCGCTCATCGCGGCATCGTTCATCGGATCACCGTTCATCGGATCATCCATGCCACCCAGAGGCGGCGATTGAACGCGTAGATGCCGGCGAGCGCGATGAACGAGAAGATCAGCAGGAATAGCGCGGTCTCATTGGCGCTGGCGTAATCGAGCGCTTCGACCTGGTCGTAGATGGCGATGGAGATGGTGCGCGTGACGCCGGGAATATTGCCGCCCACCATCAGCACCACGCCGAACTCACCCAGCGTGTGCGCGAAGCTGAGCACCAGGCCGGTCACCACGCCGGGCAACGAGAGCGGCAGGATCACGCGCCGGAACGTCCGCCACCGTCCGGCGCCCAGCGTCGCGGAAGCGGCGAGCAGCTTGCGGTCCACACCCGCGAATGAAGCCGCGAAGGGTTGCACCGCGAAGGGCAAGCTATAGATGACCGACGCGATGACCAGGCCTTCAAAGGTGAAGGCCAGCGGATGGCCCGTCCAGCGCTCCCATGCGCGTCCCACGGATGTGCGCGTGCCCATCAGCAGCAGCAGGTAAAAGCCGAGCACCGTCGGCGGCAACACCAGCGGCAGGGCGACCACGGCCTCGATCAGGAACTTCCAACGCGCGCGCGTGAACGCGAGCCAGTAAGCGATGGGCATGCCCAGGATGAGAAGCGTGGTGGTAACGATCGCGGCGAGGCGCAACGAGAGTCCGAGGACCTGCCAGTTCATTTCTCGTTCTTCTCCGGTCCGCTTTTCCGGAGGTCGGGAACGTCGAATCCGTAGCTCCGCAGCAGCGCCGCCGACTCCGGCTTGGCCACGAAGTCGAGGAAGGCGCGCGCCAGGTCGCGGTGCGGGGCGCTCTTCAACAGCACCACGCCCTGCACCAGCGGCGGATAAAGCTTCCGGTCGACCTCACTGTAGCGGCCTTCGTCACGCATCGCCGGCGCGCGAGCGAGCGAAAGCGCGAGCACTCCCACCTCGGCGTTCCCGGTGGCAACGAACGTGGCAGCTTGCGAGATGTTCTCGCCGAACACCAGTTTGCCCACCACCTTTTCATAGATACCCGCGGACTTCAGCGCCGCGACGGCGGCGCGGCCATAGGGCGCGTGCTGCGGGTTGGCGATGGCAATGCGACGGACGCGACCATGCAGCAGGACTTCCAGTCCCTTCGCGGGATCGAGTGGCGAATCTTTTCGCATCCACAAGACGAGCCGTCCTTCCGCATATTGGCGCGGAGGCTCCGCCAAGCCCGCGTCGGCGAGCTTCTTGGCATAGTCCATGTCCGCGGAAAAGAAGATGTCGAAGGGGGCGCCATTCTGTATCTGCGCGAAGAATTTTCCCGACGAGCCGAAGGTGAGCTGGACTCTGCATCCCGTCTCGCGCTGGAAGCGCGCGCCGAGTTCGGCCATGGCAGGCTGCAGATCCGAGGCGGCTGCCACGGAGATCTCCTGCGCGGCCGCGGGCAGCGTCAGGCCTAAGAGGAGTGCGAAGCCAAGCAGTTTGCTCATGTCGTCAGGGGCGAAGGATCATGACTTCAGTGGACTTGATGAGCGCGGCCGCGGTGTCACCCTTCTTCAGACGCAGCTCGCGCACCGCTTCGGCGGTGATGATGCTGGTGATGTGCTGGCCGCCGATGGAGAGACGCACCTGCGCCATCAGTCCATCGATCTTGATCTCCACCACGCGGCCGATGAGTTGATTGCGTCCGCTGATATGGCGGAACCCTGCGCGCCGGCTGGCCTTCTTCTTGTCGCTCTTCTCGGCGCGGGGCAGCAAGCGGTCGAGTTCCGATTCGGGGATGCGGTGGTGTCCGCCGGCAGTCTTCACCGTCTTTAGTTTCCCGTTGTAGATCCACTGCTTGATGGTGGGATAGCTGATGCCAAGCGCGCGGGCGGCATCGCGGGGCGTAAGGTGTGCCATAGCTTCGATATTATACGACTCAAATCGTATTGCCAACGAGCCGAGTCCGCTGGGGGGTGTCGTAGACTACCGGTATCCCTGGGCTGCGCCGGCTGAGCCGCGTCGACTGAGCCGAAAGTGCATCTAACTGAGGTGGCGGCAGCTGTTCTGCTTTGACCACAACTTTTGCGCGGCGGGATGGTTTAATAAAGTGTTGGGTATGTTCCTGCGCGCTTGTAACGTACTCATAAGAAAGAGCCTGAACGCACGATGCTGACGAAACGCAATCTTCTGATCCTGGCGGCGATAGTGGCGGCGATCGCCATATTTGCCGCCTTCAAGTTCCGCGGCACAGCCGACCAGCAGTACTTCAGCGCGAAGGTGGAGAAGGGCGACATCCGCCAGATGGTAGACGCCACCGGCACCATCAACGCCGTTACCACGGTGCAGGTG
>JALYLW010000016.1 GCA_030774055.1 Acidobacteriota bacterium | reverse complement strand
GAGATGCGCCGCGCCCGCGGGCCCTTCCGGGGGGACAACTGCTGCAACTTCTAGCGCCTACTTCTTCACTTACCTCTTCGGCTGCTTACTTTTTCGGTTGATCCGCCGACGTGCTCACGCTGGTGCTCGCGTCCGTCTTGGCTTTTGCGTTGCCGCTCGCGTCCAACTTGCCCTTGGAGACATTCGTGTTGGCGTTGGTGTCGCTGGATGCAGACGTTGAGCCCGAGTGGTTCACGTTGAGCGAGCGATCGCCGTGCTTCACGCTCGCGTCGGCCGCGCCGCTCGCCGTTGTGCTGGAGTTGGAGCTGGAGTTCGCGCTCGCCTTTGCACCGCTGTCGTTCGTTTTGGAGCTGGCCTGCTTGTCGGTGGACTTCGGTCAAGGAAAGCACCTCTCATGCCAGCAGGTACTCTGGCGTAAGTGGTTGCTGGACAAAGACTTGGGCAGGACAGGCTAGAGAAGAGGCCGGGAAAGAATTACAGGGTAGGAGTAGGGTATTCCTAGTGGTGCTACTTCTATTCGAGGGTCGCCGCAACGGCGGCCGGCGACCGCCTGCGTCGAACTAGCGGTTGCCGAAGTTGTCGTCGACGTCCAGATTCGCTGGCGCGCTGGGACCATCAAAGAATGCGACCGACTGCACCCCGGTGACCTCGATGCGCTTGCGGCATTGCACGTTCTTGCACATCACCAGGTCGTCTTTGCGGACCATGTAGGAGCGCGCCTTGGCAAACTTCGCGCGATCGTTCTCGTCGGCGCGCGGCGAAAGCTGCTTCTTCTTGGTGCGGACCAGCCACGCGAGCTCGTACTCGGCCGCCTTCCGGCACTTGGGACAGTGCAGCGTCGCCGCCTTCTTCTCTTCCCTCTCGTCGTAAAACTCGCGCTCGTCCATTGCCATGGTTGTCGTAATCTGCCGTCGTCGTCTGTCGCGCCTTACTGCTTGACGATTATTGCATAATGGGCGCGAGCGCGGGGGGGCGGAGCATGGCCAGGAAAGGCAAGCGGCGGAAGCAACGGAAGCTGACCGCGACCACGCTGGTGAAGTCGGCGGCACGCGAGCACGTGGGCATGCCGCCACCCACGCAGCGCGCTCCCGACCCGACCAAGGCGCACAAGGAAAAGCACAAGCCCACGTTGGGCAAGATGTTAGGCAAGCTGCTGGCGGAGGAGTAGCCGACGGCGGCTGGTAAGCGCTGGCGCGGATTCGCCACCATTCATTCCAGCGGCTCGACCAAGTGGAAGCGGGCGAGGTCGATGGTGACCTTCTTGCCGGGCCCGGGCGGCACGAAGACGCTGGCAAAGCGCGCGTTCCACACCACCTCATCCGCGACATACGAGGAGCGGGCGTGCACGCGCTCGGATGAGGTCTCGTCCGTTCCGGAGAGCAGGATAAGGAATTCGGCGCGGCTCTGTTTTAGCTCTTGCTCCGAGACGCCATGCAGCGGGCTGGTCTCGTCGATGGCGTGGACCACCGTCCAGCTCAGAGGGAAAAAGGCGACCGACGGACGCTCCAGCCCCAGGGTGTAGTACTGCCGCATCCGGACCCCCTCCTTTTCCTCGAAGCGGGTAAAGATCACCGCTGCCTTGAGCTCGATGATCTGGTTGTTGCGCGCGTTGACCACGCGGAACATGAACGCCTGCCCACCCTGAAACGGCGTGAGGACGGCCCGATCGCTGAAGACGATGTGGGCGACCGGCCGCGAAAAGCGCGCGAAGACCACACCGGTGATCACCGCAAAACTCACGATGGCAAAGAGTACCTCCGCCACCATCACCAGGTTAGCGGGCAAGCCGGTCACGACCAGGTTGCCGTAGCCGATGGTCGACGAGGTCTCCACGCTGAACAAGAAGGCGCGCAGGAACGAGCTCCCGACGCCCACGTCCCCCAGCAACGCTTCCGGCCCGCAGGCAAGATACACGAAGGCGAACAACCCATTGGCCACGCAATAGAAGCCGAAGACCAGCCCAAAGAACATCGGCCACGAGATGCTCAACAGCGCGTGATACAGGTTCAGCGTCTGCCAGAAGCCGATGCCCTCGCGATGCACGTTGAAGGTGCCGTCGCGATTGAGCAGGCGCTGCCCGCTCTCGCGCGATACCACCGCGCCAAAGCCGAGGTCGCGCTCCAGCACGTCGACCCGCTTGAAACCGTCCTGCGTGGCCATGGGGAGTGATGTTACGACAAACCCAGCGCTTGTGGCAGCATCGCGCAGCGGTGAGCCAATCAGCCGGTGTGTGGCCGGGGGCGGCAGGACCTGCGGCCAGCGTTATTCGCTGTGGTTATTCAGAATCCAGCAGAGCGCGGATGGACTGCTGGTCGTCGCCGCGCAGGTTGGCGAAGCGGACGCCGATCCTGCGTTTATCGTCCACCCGCTCGACCACCGCTCCCGTCCGGATGAGCCTGGGATTGCCGGGAAGGCAGAACTCGATGTGCAACGGGATGCGGGTCTCGAGCAACCGGCCGGCATCGATCAGCATGCCGCGAGGCTCGGCACATCATCCTCGACCGCCAGCACTTTCAGCCTCACGACGCCTCACGTCGCTCCGCCGCAGGAGTATCGAGCAGCAGCCGGATCTGCTCCCGGAACTCGGCTTTCTGCACCGGTTTGGTGAGGTAACCGTCAAACCCTTCCGCCAGGGCCCGTTCGCGGTCGCCCCGCATGGCAAAGGCGCTCACTGCCAGCACCTTCACCCGGGCAAGGTGCGGCCGCTTGCGCACCTCCTGAAGGAAAACGGAGCCACTCATCACGGGCATCTGCAGGTCGGTGAGAATCAGGTCGGGGAGCCGCAGCTCGAGTGCGGCCAAGGCCTCGATGCCGTTGACTGCCTCCTCGACCTCGTAGCCCGCAGCCTCGGCCATGGCGCGCAGCAGTTCGCGGTTGAGTTCGTTGTCTTCGACCAGCAGGATACGTTTCATGCGAGCTTCTTCGCGGCGGCGGCGTTCTGGCGCACGATCACGCTCGCCCGCGCCTGCAGTTCGTCATGCCAGTTCCCTGTCTTCCGCAGGATCAGCTGCGTTCGGTCGGAGAGGAAGACGAGCTCAGCCTCGGTGAGGTCCTTCCCGGTGAGGACGTAGACCGGCAGGTCCGCAAGCACCGGATCCGCACGGATCGCGCCCAGCACCTCAAAGCCATCCATGCCGGGCATCATCAGGTCGAGCAGGACGGCATCCGGACGGCTGCGGCGAATCATGCGCAGCGCCTCGGTGCCGGAACTCATCCATATTGGCCGGGCCCCGATCGCCTGCAACACCGCGGAACTCAGCTCGGCGCTGCGCGCGTCGTTGTCCACCACCAGCACCGTGACCACGCCATCGCTCTTCGGTGTGAGTCGCCGCACCACTGCCAGCAGATCGCTGCGCGAGACCGGCTTCACCAGGCAATCCGCCGCACCCAGCTTGATGGCAAGCTGCCGCTGCTCCACCACCGAGACGATCACCACCGGGATCCGCGCCGTCGCGGGATCGCTCTTGATGGCGTGCAACGTTTCCCAGCCGCTCTGCGACGGCATCATGATGTCGAGCGTGATCACGTCGGGGCGCAGCTCGCGCGCCTTGGCCAAGCCCTCTTCCCCTGACTGGGCCGGTTCGACGAGAAAACCGCTACTGCTCAGGTAATGGGTCTGTAACTCGACCACCGCAGGGTCATCGTCGACCACCAACACCAGCGGCGGCGGACGCTTCTCGTCATCCTCCCAATCCTGCTCCGGCACCGCCACGGGAAGCAGTGCGGCGGGCCGCGGCGGGCCGCCGGGCGGCGTGACGCCGGGCTGCGTGACGCCGGGTTGCGTGACCCCGGGTTGCTTGACCCCGGGTTGCTTGACCCCGGGCTGCGTGACCCCGGCTTGCGTGACGATCGCGAGCGCCGGCGCCACTTGTGCCGCCGTCGCGGTGACCAGCAGCGCGGCCGCCGGCATGCTGAACGTGAACGTGCTGCCCACCCCGGGGGTGCTTTCCACCCCGATCGTCCCACCTTGCTGCTCGAGCAGCCGGCGGGAGATCGCCAACCCCAGCCCGGTGCCTTCTTTCACCCCGCGGGTGGTGTCGCCGAGCTGCTTGAACTCTTCGAAGATGACTGCGGTGTCGGCGGGGCCAATGCCGATCCCGGTGTCGCTCACGCTCACCTGTACGACCTCGCCATGGCGCTCCGACCGCACCCGGATCTCGCCCCCCTCGGCAGTGAACTTGATGGCGTTACTGAGCAGGTTGTAGAGCACTTGCTTCACCCGGATGCGGTCGCCGTTGATGGTGTGCTCGCGGTCGACCTGGTTCACCACTAAAAGGTTCTTCATCATGGTGAGCGGCCTGGTGATGGAGAGCACCTCCGCCAGGGCCGAACTCACGGTGAAGGGTTCGACCTGGAACTCGACCTGCCCCGCTTCGATCTTCGAAAGGTCAAGGATGTCGTTGATGAGCTGTAGCAGGTGCTTCGAAGCGGTGCGCACGTGATTGATGAAACGTTTCTGTCCCACGTTCAGCAGCCCCGGGGTCTCATCCGCCAGCAACTCGGAAAAGCCCAGGATAGCGTTGAGCGGGGTGCGCAACTCATGGCTCATGCCGGCAAGGAATTGGCTCTTCAGCGTCGTGGCGCGCTGGACCTCGCGATTCTGCTGCTGCAGCTCCAGGTTCGCGATGCTGAGCTCGGCTTCCCGGCGTTCGATCTCGCCGGCCATGGCGTTGAAGGCCGTGGCCAAGGTCCCGATCTCGTCGTGGCGCTGGATGATGACGCGGTGTGATGTGGCGCCGCCCGCCACGGCCTGCGCACCGCGCAACAAAGTGGCAAGGGGCACGGTGATCTGCCGCGTCAACCCATAACCCAGCAGCACGACCAGCACAAGCGATGCCGCCGTCGCGCCGATGATCGTCCGCTGCGTGAGCTGGGCTTGATCCTCGGCGAGTTGGTGCCGGGTGGCGAGTAGAGACAGCTCGCTTTGCTCGAGCGCGAGCAGCAGAGTGTTGATCTGGTCCATCAGGACCTTGCCGCGATCGGTGCGCACCAGGGCGACCGCCGCTTCGAAACTATCCTCACGGCGCAGCCGGACGATCTCCGCCAGCAAGTCGAGGCGCGCTTGGATCAACGGCTCGAGGCGGGCAATGCGTTCCTGCTGTTGCGGGTTATCGACGGTCAGCTGGCGCAGGCGGCGCACGCGCTGCAATGCCTCGGCTGCCTCCTTCGCCATGCTGCCGGTGTACTCCTCGCTGCCGCTGATGACGAAGCCGCGGGCTGCGCTCTCGGCGCTGCTGAGCCGGGCATGCGCATCCTCGATCGCTTGCAGCACTTCATGCGAATGAATGACCCAGCGCTCGCTGGCTTGCGACGCGAGCGTGGTGCGATAGACAAGGATGCCCGACGCCAGCAGCGGGATCAGGACGCAGAAGAACGCCAGGTAGACGCGGGTGCGGATCGATAGCCCCGTGGTCGCGGTGCCGGCGGTGGATGCTTGCTCCATCGTGCTCCTTCGCGCCGACTAAGTCTCTCAGGTTGCGCGCGCGAAAAGTGAGCAAGAACGAGCATATTCAAAAAGAGATATCTATCGCATCCCGATTCAGGCGAGACCTGTAACACGACTGTCATGTGTCGTACGTCCGCGTCTCGCGGAGCGCCCAAAAAGGGGAAGCGCTCGCGCGCACAACAACGGCGGCCCTCCGCGTCTCCCCGTGGTCGATTCTGCTCAGTCGGCCGGCGCCATTCGGTGCGATGCTGAGTCACCAGCGGTTTTCGCTGGACCGCCCTACTTGAAAGGCCCCATGTCAGAGTCTCTCCGGCCGCTGCCGTTTTCTCCCACGCGCATCGCGATCATCGGTAATTTTCTGCCGCGGCAGTGCGGCATCGCCACCTTCACCACCGACCTGTGCGCCGCACTCACCGCTCATGACGCCGCGCCCAGCCTGTTCGCGGTCGCGGTCAACGACGCCGACGCGGAATACGATTATCCCGAGCGCGTGCGTTTTGAACTGCGCGAGAACGACCTGGCCTCCTATCGGGCGGCGGCGGAGTTCCTGAACTTCGCCAACGTTGACCTGGTCTGCTTACAACACGAGTATGGGATCTTCGGCGGCGCCGCCGGCAACTACATCCTGTGGCTGCTGCGTTCGCTGAAAATGCCGATCGTGACCACGCTGCACACCGTGTTGCGCGAGCCCGACCCGGAACAGCGCAAGGTGATGGAAGAGCTGGCCGAGTTGTCCGACCGCCTCATCGTGATGAGTGAGCATTCCTCGCAGTTCCTGCAAGACACCTACCACGTGCCCGCGGCCAAGATCGACTTCATCCCGCACGGCGTTCCCGACCTGCCCTTCGTCGATCCCAACTTCTATAAGGCGGCGGTCGGCGCGGAAGGCAAAGACGTGATCCTTACCTTCGGATTGCTCTCCCCCAACAAAGGTATCGAGAACGTGATCCGTGCCATGCCGCGCATCCTCGAGGAACACAAGGACGTGGTCTACCTGGTGGCGGGCGCCACGCATCCCCACGTGCGGCGGCGCGAGGGCGATAAATATCGCGAGTCGCTGCAGGCGCTGGCGCAGGAGATGGGCGTCGGAGCGAACGTGGTGTTCCACAACCGTTTCGTCAGTTCGGCGGAGCTGGTTGAGTTCCTCGGCTCCGCCGACCTCTACATCACGCCCTACCGCTCGGAGGCGCAGGTCGTCTCCGGTACCCTGGCCTATGCGCTGAGCGCGGGCAAGGCGATCATCTCCACCCCCTACTTGCATGCGCGTGAGCTGCTCGCCGAAGGCCGGGGCGTGCTGGTGCCGTTCAGCGATCCGGAAGCCATCGCGCGCAGCGCCATCGAGTTGTTAGCGGATGACGCCTCACGCCACGCCATGCGCAAGCGCGCCTACCAGCACGCCCGCGAGATGACCTGGGAGAACGTGGCCCGCCGCTATCGCGACGCGTTCAAGCACGCGCACAGCGATCGCGCGCGCGCCCCGCGGCCAGCTTTCGCCTCCGAGATCCCCGCGGCGCCGCTCGGCCGCCTGCCCGCGCTCAAGCTCGACCACCTGCTGCGGCTCACCGACGACACCGGCATAATCCAGCACGCGCTCTTCACCGTGCCCAATCTCGCCGAGGGCTACACCACCGACGATAACGCGCGCGCCCTGATCGTCGCCGTGCTGCTCGAGCAATCCGGGGCCGCGCCCGCGTTCGACAGCAGCCGCCTCGCCGCCAAGTATCTCGGCTTCCTGCAGATCGCCTTCGATCCGGAGACAGGAAGGTTCCGCAACTTCATGAGCCTGCAGCGCGACTGGATGATCACGGAAGGTACGGTCGCGGCCGGCTCCGAAGACTGCCATGGGCGCGCCCTGTGGGCCCTCGGGACGGTGATCGGACGCTCGCGCGATGCCGGGCTGCGGGCCGCCGCCGGCCGCCTGCTCGAACTGGCCTTACCGGCGGTGCGCGCGCTGGGCAGTCCGCGGGCCTGGGCCTTCGCATTGTTGGGCGTCCAGGAATATCTCGAATGGTTCCCCGGCGACCGCGACGCCGTGCACGTGAGCAATGAGCTGGCACAGCGCCTCTTCCATCGTTATAAGGACGCGCGCACTCCCGGATGGGACTGGTTCGAAGATTCCGTCGCCTACGCCAACGCGCGGCTGCCGCAAGCGCTATTGTCGGTCGCAGCGCGCGTGGAGGACGACAACGAAGACGGGCTGCCACTCGCCGCCGCGCTCGAGTCGCTGGAATGGCTGACGGCGTTGCAGCATCCCGAGCCCCAGGGACATTTCGTTCCCATCGGTTCGAGTGGCTTCTATCCCAAAGCCGGGCCGCGGGCGCGCTTCGATCAGCAGCCCATCGAGGCGGGCGCGATGGTATCCGCCTGCCTGCAAGCTTTGCGGGTGACCGGCGATGAGCGCTGGCGCGAGCGCGCGTGGTCGGCGTTCAACTGGTTCCTCGGCCACAACGATCTGCGCTTGCCGCTCTACGATGCCGCCAGCGGCGGCTGCCGTGACGGCTTGCATCCCGACCGCGCCAACGAGAACCAGGGAGCGGAATCCACGCTTGCGTTCCTTATGGCGCTGCTCGAGTTGCGTCTGCTGGAGCGGAGTGAACCGAAGCAGGCAAGCTTTGCGGAGCATGAGGGGGCCAAGTCGTCGGCCGGGGCCGAGCCCCGCGCCGATGTCCGAAGTAATGGCAGCGATGATGTCGGTAGTGACGTGTACGAAGCGACCGAGGCGGCCCGATGAGCGCGCCGGTGGCGGGTGTCATCACTCCCCGCATCGAGCGCCACCAGATATTGTTCAAGCGCTATCCCGGCAACCCGATCCTGACCGCTCAGCAATGGCCCTATCCCATCAATAGCGTATTCAACGCCGGGGCCACGTTGCTGGCGGACGGCACCACGTTGCTGTTGTGCCGCGTGGAGGACCGGCGCGGGCTCTCGCACCTCTGTGCCGCGCGCTCGGCCAATGGCGTGGACGACTGGATCATCGATCGCGAGCCGACCCTGCTTCCCGATGTGGTGCCACATCCGGAAGAGATTTGGGGCATCGAGGATCCGCGCATCACTTACGTCCCCGAGCTCGCCCAATACGTGATCACCTACACCTCGTTCTCGCGCGGCGGCCCTGGCGTCTCATTGGCGCTGACCAAAGACTTTCGCACCTTCGAGCGCTACGGTGTGGTGATGTCACCGGAAGATAAAGACGCTGCCCTGTTGCCTCGCCGCATCAACGGGCTGTGGGCACTGATCCATCGTCCCATGACCACGCTCGGCGTCCATATGTGGATCTCGTATTCACCCGACCTGCGCTACTGGGGCAAGCACCAGCTCATGCTGCAAGCGCGGCGCGGCGCCTGGTGGGACGCCAACAAGATCGGCCTCTCGCCGCCGCCCATCGAGACCGACCGCGGATGGCTCGTCCTCTATCACGGTGTGCGGCACACCGCCTCAGGGGCACTCTATCGGCTGGGCCTGGCACTGTTCGACCTCGAAGAGCCGCAGAAGTGCCTGCTCCGCGGCGAGTCGTGGATCTTTGGTCCGGAAGAGGAGTACGAACGCGTCGGCGATGTGCGCGACGTCGTCTTCCCGTGCGGATACACCCTCGGCGCCGACGGCGACACCATCAACCTCTATTACGGCGCCGCCGATTCCTGCATCGCCCTCGCCCACGGCAGCGTCCGCGCGCTGCTCCAGTGGCTCGACGTCAATGGCGTCTTCGAACGCCGGCAAGAAGGACGCGAGTAAGCCGCAAAGTTTAGACGGCGCTCCAAGTGCGCGATGAACTTTTTGCGCGAGTTTCTGCAGCGCGGCTCTTCTCATCGCTTTCAGGGCGAGCCATTGCGATAGAAAAATTGGCGGAAGCGTGTCGGAGTCGAACCGACCAGAGACGCCAAAGGCGCCTCTCGCTGGTTTTGAAGAACACTAGTGTATTCTGACCCGTTTTGAAAATTCTTGACTCTACTTGAATCTACAACCAGTTACAAGCCTGCTCTCCTGATCAGTTCGTACCGGATTAGGCGCGTTCTGAACATGGACCCATCACAATTTCATCACATCACTTAGCGCAAAAGCCTCACCGCTTCAACTTCCGAGTTGGCGACAATACGGGAGTCATCGTGTGCTGGCTCAAATCGAAATGCCCAGTGCGACCACTTGGACAGATAGCCCGTTACACGGCCAAGTGAATGTAATTCTCTTCAGCAAGCAATCCAGGAAGTTCAAATCCGCTAGGGCCGACCAATCAACAACTTAGGGGTCTTCCCTCCATCTCAAACAGAGGTTTTGACCCCATGTCTGAGTTCGAACGCTTCATTCAAGAGCGCATCTACCTACACAACGTTTCCCCTCGCAGTGGTTGGAGAAGTACCCTCTCACTCAAGATGGCCTGAAGCAGCTTGTAATCGACATGAGGCAAGCTGGTCTTCAGCCAATCTCCTGCAACAATCGCATCCGTTGCGTGAATGCCTATCTGAAGTGGCTCGGCTCGCCACTGCGGCTTGCAAAGCTACGTGAAGAGACAAAAGTTCTTCCGATATACACGAAGAACAGCTGCGCAGGGCTTGCGGGATTTCGGCCCAAGAACTTCAGCGACGTTCGGCTTCATGTGCTGGTGCTCACCCTCATGGACACTGGAATGAGGATTGACGAGCCGCTGCCGCTGAAGAAGTCGCAAGTGAACCTGGATCAGATGCTATTCACAGTGATGGGGAAAGGCCCAAAGAGAGGTAGGTGGCCTTCTCGTTCGAGCTGCGGAAGAGTCTCTGGAAAGTACCTCCAAATAACCAGGCGGGTCCGAGCTTTTGTTCCCGACGCGGGATGGTCGGAAGCAGAACAGGCGCAACGTGCTGAGGAATTTCAAGCTTCTGTGCAGGCCTTGGCTTCCAGGCCGTAGAGCGCAGCATCCACGCCTTGCGGCATACATTCTCAGGAACTACCTTCGTTCTCAGCCAGACAGAATAAGATTATGCCGACTCATTAAACTGTGTACTTCTTTGAAAGTTCGCCCTTGAAATGGCTTTCAACATCTTCACGAGTCAGCGGGTTTCTTGCTTTGGCCAATAAGACCGAATAGACGACCTCACTACCTGCAAGCTGCGCGGTGATAAACGCCCCGTCCAATGGCAGTTCTTGGTAGATGAACTTCACGTTTCTGCCGTCTGCGAGTGTTTTGATCCACTCTTCGTCTGGCATTTTCGGACCTCTTCAGTGGAGATCAGTGTATGTCGCGAGTCTACATTGTTCAATGCCAGAAATCGCTGGCGAGGATTGAAAAGGAGGGAGCCTACGAATTGAGGAGGCCAAAGCCAGGCCGACTGTCGCACGCCGATTCAGTTAACTGTCTTCGTTCATTGTTGCGGTTGACGGTTTTGGTTCGGCGGTAACGGTAACCTTAACGTGAGCACCCTCTTTGAGCCTCACATCATCTCCGTGTTCGTCAGTCAACGTATTTTCAATACGAAGATCCCGATACTTGTGATCGGCCCCGTCAACAGCAATCTGCGCCTTTTCAGGTTGGCCCGGACCTGGAGACGGGATGATCTTGTCGACGGTGCCGGGCATAGCGGTACTTGGCGGTTCTGGAATTCGCGCAGTATCCAGATTCAGTTCCGCTATTCTTGCGGATCTGGCCATGCGCGGCTTCGCCATTTCCTTCTCGACGCTGACACGTGTCGTGTTGGCGGGTTCTTTCTTAGTTTTATTATGCATCATGCCCCATCATGACAATGATATGGAAGCCGCGCAGTCCCATTTCGCACAGTTGCGAACTGCGTGCAATTTGACGAGCATGGTCAGAGGAGGAGCAACCCTCGCAACCGGGCAATAGACCTCGCCCCCACCCGCCGGTAGAGCTACCCCGCCAATCCCTGCCTTGTACAAGGTGGCAAAGCCCCGCCTCTAGAGGTCGAGCCCGCAGAGGCTAGAATCGGAGCTCCGGCGGCGGACTACCTGTGAAACTATTGCAGCTCAAAATCAACTTGTTGAACGTGGTACCGGCAGTGTGGCGGCGATTTGTGGTTCCGGGCGAGTTGACGCTGGCGGAATTGCACGCGGTGATTCAGACGGTGATGGGCTGGAAGAACGCCCACGTGCATCAGTTCCGGGTTGCGGGCACGAAATATTCCGATCCGAAGTTCGAGCTGGGCGATGATGTCCTCAACGAGCGCCGAGCAATCTTAGGCAAGTTGCTGATAACCAGAGGTGCTCGACTGGAATATGTTTGCGACTCCGGTGATTACTGGCAGCACGAATTGGTAGTTGAAGAAGTACTTGTCTCGGACCGCCGGCAGGACCAACCGATCTGCCTTGCCGGGGAGTGCGCGTGTCCGCCCGAGGATTGTGGTGGGCCAGGGGGGTATGAAGAACTGTTGGAAGCTTTAGCAAATCCGCAACATCCAGAGCATCACGAGATGCGCGTCTGGGCGGGAAGGAAGTTCAACCCGGAACGCTTCGATCTTGCAGCCGTGAGCCGCCGACTAAAGAAGCGCCGCTGACAAATCAAGTATCAAGGCTGGGTGCAATGTCTACCGTGGGTAACATCGCAGTTTGAGATGTGGCGCAGCTGCGATTTCATCCGCAAGACGCGATGAGGGTATTCCACACCACGGCAGGCGCAAGCGGCTGAGCCCTTAAGTAGTTACTTGGGAATTCAACAGAAAAACGCGTTAGCTTCATCGACAAACCCTCGCAACCGGGCCATAGGTCCTCGCCCCCACCGCCGGTCTAGCTACCCTGCAAATCAAACGCCAGGGGGCGCCACAGGCTTGCCTGCTTAGGTTCCAACCCCCGAAGCCGGTGGAGACTTTGGCTGTCCCCTCGGCAACATCATCATCTGGCTGCCGGCTCCAGAGCAGGATCCGGCGCAGGAATGGACGGTAGAATCGGAGCTTCCGAGGAAGCGAGCAGCAGTGAAACTATTGCAGATCAAAATCACCTTGTTGAATGTGGTCCCGGCGGTGTGGCGGCGGTTTGTGGTCCCAGCCCGGGAGTGGCTGCTGAGTTTGACGGGGGTCTAGGAGAAACCCCACCCCCTCCGCCAAGACCGGGCGGAAGGGTGGGGCAACCCCGAGAGAATCAGGAACGGGAAAAAATGGGCCAGCCCCCAGAGCTGATGGGCCGGCCCCCAGCCTTACTAGGCCACATTCTTGGTATTCACAGAGGACTCTCCCGTGGAGGAGACATCCTCTCCGCCCGCAACTTTCAAGATCTCCTTGGCGCGCGTGATTTCCTCTGCCGTGTCGCAATGAACGGAGAGGAGAATCCCGCCCTTCTGCAGGCGACCTTCATAGCGCTTGGCTTCGAATTCAGGGATACCCATGCCGACCAAGGCGCCGGTAACCCCGCCCACTGCTCCGCCAACGCCCAGCCCCGCGAGCCCTGCCATGATCGGGCCTGCGGCGATGAACGGGCCCAGGCCAGGGATGGTCAACAGACCAGCCCCTACCAGCACGCCGAGCGCGCCACCAATCACGCCGCCTGTGGTCACGCCGGCGGCTGCGCCCTCGGGGGCCTTGGTGGCCTTTTCCGTTCCCATGTCCTTGGCGCCAAGACTCTCAGGCAAGAGTACGGAAATATCCGCAGCCGGAAAGCCCGCCTTGACGAGCGAATCGGTAACATTTTCGACCGCAGCGCGAGTCGAGTAGATCCCAAACACCCCTACTTTTTTAGCTGACATTATGTCTTTCCTCCTTGAGTTTTGAAGCAGTTCGATTTCTGCTCAGTTAGTTGGAAGGTGCGACTTCGAGTCGCGTGATTGGTTTGCCTTGTAAGGCCGCGTTACAGCTTTGGTTCCCGTCGCTGGGGAGAACACGGCACGGACACCAGATTAGGCGTCGAGAATGAGGAACGGCTGTCCCGTTTTGGACACGTTCGCAATTTGGTCCGACGACAGGAGTCCGCGTCCTTCGAACCGAAATGCTTCTTGTAGGAGGCCCGAAAGAAGGCGCCGGGCGGCGTGGCGCTCCGTTCGGGTACTTCTCGCGAGCGTGGGGGCGCGTTACGGACGTGATGGCATTCACGTCTCCAGAGCGATCTTCCATTTTCGCGCTGGCAGATCTCTGCGCGTTTGCTGTGTCGCGCCAACAGCAGCAGCGAGAGCATTGGGGGCTTTATGACCGCATCATGCCACGTCGTTACGCGAGTAAGTATTTTCCCCAGTAACTAGCCTGACCAATTCCTCTAAGTCCTCCTGCCATAGCCCGCGACCTGCCGCCAATACCCCACAAATTCGAGTTGCACCACTACTTGCGATTCTTGGCAGGCAGTGAGTCGAAACTCGCGGTTTGCGAGTCAGAACAGGTTGTGGATTATCACGATTTCATCACAATACCCGCTTGAGCAGTCCGGGCCGAAGGGCTACTGTTCGTCATAACTCCGCGTAAGTCATTAAATAAATGGCGGAAGCGTGTCGGAGTCGAACCGACCAGAGACGCCAAAGACGCCTCTCGCTGGTTTTGAAGACCAGAAGGGTCACCGGACCCCATGCGCTTCCCGAAGAGGTTTCTCGTTTCTCGTGTCTCGTTTCTCAAAGGGAGCGGTCTGGCACTCGAGAAACCAGAAACGAGGAACAAGAAACCCGAAACCAGAAAAACCAGAAACGGAACGGTTAGAATACGGTTCGGTTTCCGCAGCGTCAAACTGCGGGCCGGAGGACCGGATGTACGAGCGTCGCTTCCCCTTCGTCAAGCTCGACGTCTTTACCGCGACCCCGCTCGAGGGAAACCAGCTCGCCGTCTTCACTGACGCCCGTGGCCTCTCCGATGCCGACATGCAGGCGCTGGCTCGCGAGATGAACCTCTCCGAGACCACTTTCGTCTTCCCCCGCGACTTTGCCACCGAGCGCGAGCGCGGCATCCGGACGCGCATCTTCACCGTGGCGGAAGAGCTGCCCTTCGCTGGTCATCCCACGCTCGGCACCGCCTTCGCGCTGCACGGACCCGACCGTCGCTTCGGCGGCGGCAGCGGCAAGCTCCGCGTCTATGGCCACGAGAACCGCCTCGAGCTTGACCTCAACGTGGGCAAGATCCCGGTGGAGTTCAGCTTCAAAGACGGGCGCCTCTTCGGCGAGATGACGCAGCCAGACCCTGCCTTCGGCAACGTGCTGAAGCCGGAGGATGTTGCCCCGGTCGCCGGGCTCGAGATCTCGGACCTGGAGCGTGGCCTGCCCATCCAGACGGTCTCGACCGGCATGCCGTTCGCCATCGTGCCGCTGAAGTCGTTGGAAGCGCTGGGGCGCATCCGGCTGGATTGGAAGCGCGCCGAGGAATACCTCTCGCGCACCGACGCCAAGTTCCTCTACTTCATCACTCCCGGCGGAATCGCTGCGGACGATGCTCTGGGCGGCAAAGCTGTTCCGCCGGGCGGCAAAGCAACTCCGCCGGGCGACAAAGCAACTCCGCCGGGTGGCGAAGCAACACCAAAGATGCGGGCGCGCATGATCTTCTACAACGGCGAAGACCCCGCCACCGGCTCCGCCGCCGGCTGTTGTGCAGCGTGGATGGTGCGCCACGGTGTGGCGCAGCCCGACCAGCCAGTGCT
Organism: Acidobacteriota bacterium; assembly: GCA_030774055.1. Lineage (NCBI taxonomy): Bacteria > Pseudomonadati > Acidobacteriota > Acidobacteriota bacterium. The sequence continues at coordinate 5,923 of JALYLW010000016.1, read as the reverse complement.
GATCGAGCAAGGGGTGGAGATGAAGCGGCGCTCGCTCATCCACGTGCGCGCGTCAAAGTCCGACGTCGGATCGACCCCAGGGAAATCCACAGAAGGTTACAGTGTCGTTAACGTGCGCGTTGGCGGGAATGTCGTAGAAGTGATGCAAGGTGAGGTTTTCCTCTAAGGCGCACACGCGCGCAACGCAAGAATGGCGGGCACTCACACGTCGTGCCAACCGCGAATGTCTCAAAGATAGGACAATCACCTAATAGCGTCCGCGTCACTTTACAGCTACCGTCCTCGCCAGTACGATTCGCCAACGTTCTGACGCTCTGACGAACCAAGAAAATCAAAAAAAGAAGATTCGGACCCCAGCGTCGGCTCTGGCACTGGCCTTCCGTCTGTACCTCAGGGGACCGCACCGAACATGAAGCCGAAGAGGACCATTCTCTGCGTCGATGACAATGAACAATCCCTATCCATCCGCAAAATAATGCTGGAGACACGTGGTTACCGCGTGATCGCCTGCCACAATGGCCGCGTCGCGCTTGAAGTCTTTGAGCGCGGCGGCATCGACTTGGTGCTCAGCGACCTCGTCATGCCTGACCTCGACGGTACCGAACTCATCGAGAGGATAAAGACGCTCTCCCCGGAGACCCCGGCCATCCTGTTCTCGGGAAAAATAAAAGTCTATGAGCGCGATACCCGCGCCGATATTTTTCTTCCCAAGGGCATGTACGCGCCCGCCGAACTGCTGGAGCGCATCCGGCTGCTGCTGGTGCGCAAGCGCGGCCCGAAGAAGGGTGTGGCCCGGGTCACGACCGCCCACGCTGCTGTTCCGCGGCAGATCGCCAGCGCCTGAACGTTTGGAGTCGGAGTTGAGGAACAAGCCGCCTGCGAGGGCGGCTTTGTTCTTGGCTCACAGGACTGTGTTGCCTTGAAAGGCCATGCTGAGTGACCGAGGGACCCCCGGCGTCTTCTGCAGCCGGGGTATCGGTCGCGAAGCATCTTTAAAGGGTTGTCCCGCGAAACCGAGGTCCTCCGTCGCCGCTCACCCGCCCTCCTCGTCGTGTAAACTCTTTGGTTTCCGATGGCTGCGATCATCCAGACCGACAACGTGACCAAGGTCTACCGCGTGGGCAAGGTAGACGTGCCTGCGCTGCGCGGTGTCTCGTTCGTCATCGAGCGCGGCGAGTTCGTCAGCATCGTGGGGCCCTCGGGCTCGGGCAAGTCCACGCTCTTCTATCTTTTAGGCGGGCTCACGCGCGCCACCACCGGCAAGGTGATCATCGACGGCGAGGATTTCGCCCAGCTCTCCGACGCCGAGCGCACGCGGCTGCGCAAGCGGCGCATCGGCTTCGTCTTTCAGAAATTCAACCTGCTGCCCACGCTCGACGCGCTCGGCAACATCCAGATCGCGCACGATATCGCCGGCGGCAACGGCGAGCTCGACCGCGCGTATCTCGACCAGATCGTCGGCATGCTCGGCCTGGCGGGCCGCCTCGACCATCGGCCGTCAGAGCTGAGCGGCGGCGAGCAGCAGCGCGTGGCGCTGGCGCGCGCGCTCATCCATCGTCCGGCCATCATCCTGGCAGACGAGCCCACCGGCAACCTCGACTCCAAGAATTCCGACATCGTGCTGAAGATGCTGCGCCAGTCGAATCAGGAGTTGGGCCAGACCGTGCTGATGATCACCCACAACCCCGCAGCCGCCACCGTCGGCGACCGCATCATTCACATGCGCGACGGCGCCATCGTCGCGCCCGAAGAAGATCCGCAGTGGGTTCATCACTAGGGGAAGAGTTTGGAGGCGCGGGGCGGAATCGAACCGCCGAATAGAGGTTTTGCAGACCTCTGCCTTACCACTTGGCTACCGCGCCGTACCATTTCACTAGAGGATCGCCGCAGCGCTTTTGCTTCGCGCTTTTCGCGCTCGGCCCGGCTGCGTCCGCCATTCTCAATGAACGAAACCCTCGCAGGAGCGAGGGTCAAAGAAAAAAATGGAGCGGGAGACGGGATTTGAACCCGCGACTTCGACCTTGGCAAGGTCGCACTCTACCACTGAGTTACTCCCGCTCGAATCTTCTGATTATAGCGAAGCCGCGGAAACACGGTCAAACCCACGTTTTTCGCGGCTGAATCCCTTCCCTACGCACTCGCCACCAGCTCGTTGAACTTTGCCAGGTCGATGTTGCCGCCGCTGACCACGCACACGATCTTCCCCGCGCCCGCTTTCCCGCTCAAGCCGCCCGCGACAGCGCACGCGCCCGCGCCTTCCGCGATCACGTGATTGCGCTCCGCGACCAGGCGCATCGCGCGCCGGATCTCGTCGAGCGAACTCACGATCGACCCTGCCAGCAGGTGATGCGCCAGCGCCCACATCCGCGGGAAGACGGACTTGCCGCCGCAGCCATCCACCCAACTCGCCTTCCAGTTGGGAAAATCCTGGGCGCCTCCGGCTTTGAGGCAATGCGCGAAGGGATGCGCCGTCTCCGGCTCCGCCGCGTACACCTTGGCCTGTGGCCGGTAGTGCTTCATCACGGTAGCGATGCCGCAGGCGAGACCGCCGCCGCCGAAGGCCGCGACCACCGAATCCACGTCGGGCAGGTCTTCGAGGATCTCGATGCCGGCGGAAGCGTTGCCGGCGATGAACTCATCGTCCTCGAACGGGTGGACGAACGCGCCTTCCATCTGCGGATGCGTGCGCTCGGAGAGCGCCTTCCAGCATTCGTCGAAGGGAGCTTTCACGAACGTGGCGCCGAGCCGCTCGATGGCGGTGAGCTTGGTCGCGGGCGCGGTGTCCATCACCAACACTTTGCACGGGACGCCCGCCTTCTTCGCCGCCAGCGCGACGCCCTGCGCGGCGTTGCCGGCGCTCACCGTCCACACCCCACGTTTGCGCTGCGCTTCCGGCAGCAGGCGCACGGCGTTATATGCGCCGCGGATCTTGAAGGAGCCGATGGGCTGCAGGTTCTCGAGCTTCAAGTAGATCTCGGCGGGGCCGTCGTGGTTCAGCCGGACGAGCGGCGTGCGTACCGCCGCTTCGTAGACGTGTTTGGCGGCGTCTTCGATCAGGTCGAGCGGTATCTCGCGACGCACCTGTACAGGAGCGATGTTGGCTGGCATGGTTTCCCTCTGGTTTCGTGAGTACGCTATGTTCTGCCGATATTATTACTCTCAGTAGCAGGAAATCACGCCCTTATCTCTTTATGAGCTCACCGCCTGTAGCACGGACCGCGATCGAGGTCGAACCGGCGCTGGTCCGCATTCCGGAAGGCTGGTTTCAGATGGGGCATCCACAAGGCTTCGACAGTGAGCGTCCCGTACACCGCGTGTGGGTAGACGCATTCCTAATGGCCGCGCGCCAGGTGGCGAACACGGAGTACGCGCGCTTTCTCGACAGCACACAGTCACCGCCGCCGCTCTTCTTCGCAAAGCCCGGCTTCGATCATCCGCAGCAACCCGTGGTTGGCGTCTCCTGGTTCGAAGCCGTCGCATACTGCGAGTGGCTCTCGCACCAGACTGGCAAGCGCTATCGGCTGCCGACGGAAGCCGAGTGGGAGTGCGCCGCGCGTGGCGGCCGCGAGGGCACCTTGTATCCCTGGGGTGAAGACCCGCCGCAATCGCGCGCGGGATATCGCGCCCGCTGGATCACTGGGCCGGAACCGGTCGGTGGCACGCCCCCGAACGCCTCCGGCTTGTATGACATGTGCGAGAACGTGCACGAGTGGTGCAGCGACTGGTTCGATGCGGAATACTACGCAAGCTCTCCCGCGCGCGACCCGCGTGGCCCCGAGGCCGGGACGCGGCGTGCCTCGCGTGGCGGCTCGTGGCGGCATCATGTCAAGACGTCATGCTGCCACACCCGCTCGAGCATCCCACCGCAGTTCCAGTACGCCGACTACGGTTTCCGTGTCGCGTGCGATGTAGATTGAGCCTAAACATCCGCCGCGTTCATTCTCCCTTGGATCATTCTCCTTTTGGTCGTTTCTCGGTCTTCTGGAGCGCACCGCGCGGCTTCATCGTGCCCGGCGGCACCGAGACGTCTTGACCAGTGACGTCTTTGAACTGCGGCACATCTTTGCCGAGCAGGTACTTGTCCATCCATCCCACGATGGCCTGCAAGCGTTCGACGCGATGCCATGGCTGCCCGGAGCGCGAGAGCTCGTGCGACTCGCCGGGGAAGCGCACCATCGCGGTAGGACGCTTCAGGAATTTCAGCGCGCGGAAAAGTGTTTCCCCGCCCGCGCTCGGCGGCGTACGCCAATCGACTTCGCCGAGGATGAACGCCATCGGCGTGTGGATGTTCGTGACGAAAGTCAGCGCGGAACGGTTCTTGTAGTCCTCGGGATCGAGGAAGGGCGGCTGGCGGAACCAGCTGGGTTGGAAGAGTGTGAAGTCGGCGGTGTACCACCAGTTTGCCCAATCGGCGATATCGCGTTGCGAGACCGCGGCGCGGAAGCGGTCAGTATGCGTCACCGTCCAGTTGGTGAGCACGCCTCCGCCCGAGCCACCGGTCACGCCGAGCTTCGCGGTGTCGATGGAACCGCGCTTGATCAGCTCGTCCACGCCGGCCATCAGGTCTATGTAATCGTCGCCCGGATAGTGGTACTGGATGATGTTGCCGAAATCCTGCCCGTACGAGGTCGAGCCGCGCGGGTTGGGGTAGAGGACCACATATCCCCTCGCCGCCATCCATTGGAACTCGTGATCGAACACGTATCCGTAGGCCGCGTGCGGGCCACCATGAATATTCAGGATGAGCGGATACTTCTTTCCCGCGTCCGGATTAAAGTCCGGCGGCTTCTGCACCCATGCCTGTATCTTCTTGCCGTCGAAGCTGGTGTACCAGATCTCTTCCGGCTCGGTGAGGTTCAGTTCCGCGAACAGCGGCCGGTTGAACTGCGTGAGCTGCCGTGGTTGTCCGCCGTTTAACAGAAACACGTCGCCGATGTTCGTCGGCGTTGAGAGGATCACAGCGATCATCCCGTTCGGACCGGGAGCATAGCTCTGCACCGCCTGCTTCCCCGCCGTCACGTCGGTTGGCCTGACCGGGCCGGTGACATTCAGCGGGAAACGCATCAGGTTGGCACGACCTTCGCGCGCCACACGCTCGATGATGGCGTTCCCGTCGGCTGTCCAGATGGGACGCGAGCCAGAGTTGCCGCGGGGCGCGGAATTGTCGCCACCCACGCCGCCGCCGGCTTCGATGTCCGTTCCCGCGGTCACGTTCACCGGCTTCGCGCCAGGTGTGAGTTCGAGCGTCCACAGGTCAGCCTTGGTATACGACTGCACCGGCTTGGTCTTCGCCGCGATGAACGCAACCCGTTTGCCGTCGGGTGACAACGACATGTCGCCGATGCCCATGTCGATGGCAGCGATCTTCGTTGTCGCACCGCCGTTCGAAGGGACCGCGTAGATATCGGTCTGCGGCAACTCGTAGTAGGGCTCGTCGATGCGCGTGCTGGTGAAATAGATCGACGCGCCATCGCGCGACCAAATCGGATCGTCCTCGTCATACTTGCCGGTGGTGAGCTGCTTCGCCGCGACCGGCTCGTCGGCCGATTCAGGCACGTCCACAACCCAAAGATGCGCGACGTGTTTGGGATCGAGATATCCCGGACCGTTGAAGCGATAGGTGGCGCGCGTGATGGTGCGAACGTCGCTCTCGTGCTCGGATTCGTCGGGCGTTTTCTTGTCGTCGGCCGGCTTGGCCGAGCCTTCACCAGTCTTGGTATCGGAACCAGCGTCCGAACCGGGCTTCTTCCCGTCGTCTTTTTTCTCTTCTCCCTTCTTTTCGTCTTCTTTCTTGTAGTCCTGCACGCGCTTGCGCGCGGCCTTCTCCTTGTTTTGCTTCTCGATGTCTTTGTCGTTCGCCTCACAGATGAAGGCGATGCGCTTGCCGTTGGGCGACCACACCGGCGCGGACGCGCCTTCGGGC
>JALYLW010000015.1 GCA_030774055.1 Acidobacteriota bacterium | reverse complement strand
CCAGTGACCTGCACGCTGCCCATCAGCTCGCCGTGCTGTTCTTCGACGTCGAGCACGCGAAGCGTCGCGCCCATGCCGGCGAGCACGTCGAGGATGGCGGCGCGCGTGGGATTCAAGAGCAGCCCATCGATCACCAGTCGCGAGCCGGGCAGCATGGCCGCGGCGCAAAGAAAGAAGGCGGCAGAGGAGATGTCCCCGGGGACATAGATCTCGACGTCGACGGCGTGCAATGCCTGGCCGCCGCGGATGCCGATGCGCTCGCGCTCGCGCGTGACTTCGGCGCCAAAGGCGCGCAGCGCCAGCTCGCCGTGGTCGCGCGTCCGGTGCGGCTCCGTAATCCAGGTGTCGCCCTGCGCGAGCAGCCCGGCAAACAGCAGCGCCGACTTCACCTGCGCGCTCGCCACCGGCAGCGCGTACTCGATGCCGTGCAACATAGTCTTCGCGCCGCGTATCTCGAGCGGTGGCAGCGCGCCTTCGGCCGCGCGGATGGCCGCGCCCATGCGCTCGAGCGGCTCGATCACGCGCGCCATGGGGCGCCGCGAGAGCGAAGCATCGCCGAACATCCGCGTGGTGAAGGGCTGCGCCGCCAGGATGCCGGCGAGCATGCGCATGGTCGAGCCGGAATTGCCGCAGTCGAGCGCCCCCCTGGGTGCTTCGAGCACGGGCCCGCATCCGGCGATGGCGATGGCGGCGCCTGTGCTTTCTTCGCCGCGTTCGACGTCGCAGCCCAGCGCTGCCATGCACGCCAGGGTGCGAGCGCAATCGGCTCCGGTGGAGAAGTTCCGCAACTGGGTCTTGCCGCTGGCGATGCCGGCGAGCATGGCGTAGCGATGCGAGATCGATTTGTCGCCCGGCAGGCGCAGGCTGCCGGCAAGATGTCGCGCCGGGCGGATCGCGAACTGGCTACGGCCGGTCGTCATATGCGGTGGGGCTTCCCATCGTCCCATCGATCTTCGGTTATCGTCCTAAGCAACCCCGAACGGGACCGCGCCTTCGCCGCCCCCACGCCGGGCAAATAACCGCTCCTGCGAACGAAAGCCCTGCCTTCGCGGCAGGGCTCCTTTTCTTGGTCGCTGGCTAACGGCGCGCTCCCGCCTCCGCCATCGTCTCTTTCAAAATGTCTGGCGGAACCTCGCGCAGTTGCAGGCTGAGCTCGAACATCGGCGTCTCGGAGCCACGGCCCCAGCGATTGACCTCCCAGTGCGCGCGCAATGCCTTGATCTCCGCCCGCGGTGAAAGATCGAGCAGCAAGGGATGCTGCCCGGGATAGAACTTTTGCGGGAACACGGCCAGCGGCTTGGCCTCCCAGGCGTCGCCGTCGGTGGAGCCCCAAATGCTTACATCGATGGCTTCCTGCTCGACCACCCGTGCGATGTTGAGCGTGAGCAGGAAGACCTTGCCGGGCGCGGCGAGGTTCACGACCGGACCGTCACCCTTGCTGGTGACGACGGTTGCGGGAGCGATCAGGTAACTCTCAGTCATCGCGATGGATTGTAACTGGATAGCGGCCGGTTTTCCAAAGCACCGCCAATCTCCACGGCAAAACTAAAGAAGGCTGCCGTTGCCGGCAGCCTCAAAACGAATCAACGGGATCTTACAGGGAGCTCATGTTGGCCAGGAACTCGCCGTTGGACCGGGTCTTACTGAGTTTGTCGATCAGCAGCTCCATGGCTTCCACCGGCGAGAGCGGGTTCAGAACCTTGCGCAGCACCCAGATGCGCGCCAGGTCTTCCTTGGGGATGATGAGCTCCTCTTTGCGGGTGCCCGAGCGCTGAATATCGATGGCTGGGAACACGCGCTTATCCGAGAGCTTGCGATCGAGGATCACTTCCGAGTTACCGGTACCCTTGAACTCTTCGAAGATCACGTCGTCCATGCGGCTGCCGGTCTCGACCAGGGCGGTGGCGATGATGCTGAGCGATCCTCCCTCTTCGATGTTACGGGCGGCGCCGAAGAAGCGCTTGGGACGCTGCAGCGCATTCGAATCCACACCGCCGGAGAGCACTTTCCCTGAGGGTGGGACGATGGTGTTATACGCGCGCGCCAGGCGGGTGATGGAGTCGAGCAGGATCACCACGTCGCGCTTGTGCTCGACCAGGCGCTTGGCCTTCTCGATGACCATCTCCGCGACCTGCACATGGCGGGCAGCGGGCTCATCGAAGGTGGAACTGATGACCTCGCCCTTGACCGAGCGCTGCATGTCGGTCACTTCCTCAGGGCGCTCGTCGATGAGCAGCACGATGAGCACGACCTCAGGATGGTTGGTGGTGATGGAGTTGGCGATGTTCTGCAGGATCATGGTCTTGCCCGCGCGCGGCGGCGAGACGATCAAGGCGCGCTGGCCCTTGCCGAGCGGGGTGAGCAGGTCCATCACGCGGGCGGGGATGTTCTCACGCGCCGTCTCCAGCTTTAACCGCTCCTGCGGATAGAGCGGCGTGAGGTTATCGAACAGGATCTTGTTGCGCGCCTCATCCGGCGATTCGAAATTGACCGCCTCGATCTTGACCAGCGCGAAATATTTCTCGCCTTCATGCGGCGGCCGCACCTGGCCGCTGACCGTGTCGCCTGTCTTCAGGTCGAACTTGCGGATCTGCGAGGGCGATACATAGATGTCGTCGGGCCCGGGAAGGTAGTTGTAATCCGGCGAGCGCAGGAAGCCGTAGCCATCGGGCAGTATCTCGAGCACGCCTTCGGCGAAGATGTGTCCTTCTTTTTCGCTCTGGGCCTGCAGGATCTTGAAAATCAGGTCCTGCTTGCGGAGACCGCTCGCGCCCGGCAAGTCGAGGGACCGGGCAATCTTGGTAAGCTCGGTGATGTTCTTCTCTTTGAGTTCTGCGATCGTCATGTTCACCTACGGGAATTTTTAGAGAGGGGGGACTAAGCGACGGACGCGCCAGCCAAATCTGGAGGGTGGTGCGCTCCGCGGCGCAGGACGCGCCGCGAAGCAGTATTATGCAGCCCGCTTGTGCAATTCTGCAAGCACTTCGTTGCGACCCATCACCGTTTGCAGTTCGGGCGCCGTGCCCACGGTGGTCAGGATCTCGTTCATCGTGTCCTGGATGCGAGTGCTCGGCTTGTGAAACCGGCGCGTGGCCTTGGCCGCGAGCTGGCACAGCTCATAACGATTCCGTACCGTCTTCACGGCCGGAAAAACCAGATCGGAACGCATGGTGTATCTCCTCTTATATTGAATGCCGACTGCTATTAATCTTTCCCGCGAAGAAGCAGGTCCCATAAGTGCCGCGAACTGCTTACTCGCTGGATTTCCTGGGATGCGACAACCAGATAGATGCCGGAAGGGCATCCTGAGTTGCGTGTTTTTTCGCTGGCCGTTCGTACCTGCTCGCGCCAGAGATACCTAAAATAGCGGCTGTTGGCACCCAAGTCAACCGCTAAAACAGGCAGGAATCCCGGGCGTATATCCCTCGAGATAAGCGTGTAAGTGGCTTACCCTTAATGCTTTACGTACAGCAGCTTCTACGCCAATCCGAGGATCTTCGCCGAGGTTTTCGGCAGCACCCCGCCCCCGCGCAGCTCCTTGTAGCTCACCGCCGAGCACCTAACCGGGACGGTGACGACGAGTCTAAGTTTGGAAAGCACTCGCACGAGCGTGAGATCGTTCGTAAAGGTGGGATAGCAGATGACGTCGTTACCGGTAGGGATTCTTCTCGCAAGTCTGATCTGCTGTGACGTCGCATCGGCACAATCGAACCTCACAGAGCCGAAGGCCACCCCTTCTGCAGGATCATGGGAGAAAGTCGCCTGTCCATTCGATTCGGGGAGAGCGCGGCTTTCGGTCACTTGCGGCCGGCTGAAGGTGCCTGAGAACTACGATGATCCCAAAGGTCGGTCCATCGCAGTTGCCTTCATGGTCGTCAGCCCCGAGCGCAAGAGAGATTCAGGAAGCGCGGTCATTTTCCTGAGCGGCGGGCCAGGGTCGCCGAGCCTGGTGCATGTAGAGACGCTGGTCACGCTTCCGGCCATCCGTGAGATCGTCGTGGATCGGGACTGGGTCTTCTTTGATCAACGCGGAGGCGGCCGATCTTTGCCGACGCTCTATTGCCAGCCTGAACCCGACTATCTCAAACAGGTGAAGGAGTGCAGGGACCGGCTGATAAAGGAGGGTGTCGACCTCTCGCAATACAACAGTGCCAGGATCTCGAGCGATATGGAGGCGCTTCGCAAGGCCTTGGGCATAAAGCAGTGGAACGTCTGGGGGGCGTCGTACGGGGCCAGGCTGGCGATGACCTTTGCACGTTACTATCCGGCGAGCACGCGGACCGTACTTGTAGACGGCCCCTACTTGCCCGAGGATCAGGAGCGTGTCGAGGACCTTCGCGGTGCAGAGGTCGTAATCAGCAAGATCTTTAACAAATGTGCCTCCGACGCAGCGTGCTCGGCGAAATTTCCGCAACTCCGAAGCCGATTCCTGGCCGCCCTTCCCAAGCTCAGGCAGCAGCCGATCGTGGCCGGGAAAGAGCGGATCGACGATGAGAGGGTCGCGGGCTTTGTGGTCGACTCGCTCTATGGCGGCGCGGTGCCGACCTTTGAAAAGCGCGTGCAGACGGTCATCGCTTATGCGGATGCGGCAGCCAGGGGCGATGGCGCGGCACTGCTCCAGATCGAGAAAACGATGGCGGACGAGACGCCGCCCCGGCCGCAGTTACCCGATCAGGGCAGGTGGAACGTCGGACAGAACCTCTCAATCGATTGCCGCGAAGAGAAGCCCTTCGAATCGATGGAGGAATATGCGCAAGCGGCCGCCAAATCAGAGCTGGTCCGATCACTTCTGGGGGGAGGCGGACTCTGGTCTTTTCAAGGGTGTGCGTTGTGGCCCGCGGGACGAGCCGATGCGATCGAGAACACGCGAGTGTATTACGACGGCCCGATGCTCGCTTTTACCGGGGAATTAGATCCGACCTTGTCAGGACTTGCTGGCTACAAGATCGAGATGCTGTATGCCAACGCGAGGAACGTCGTCTTCCGGAATGCTGGCCACGCCCAGTTCTACATACGGTCCTACAATTATTCACCGGAAGAGTATCAGTACAGGCGGTGTGCCCTGGAGCTGGGGAGGCAATTCCTCACCGATCCGCAACGAACTCTCGATACTCGCTGCGCCGAGACAAGAGAGCTACGCTTGGTCCCGTGACCCCGCAATCCGTCTTAAGCCCAGTACGTCCGGTCGAGGGTCCGGTACTGGATGGCCTCGGCGATGTGCTTGGGCTGGATCGCCGGCACACCCTCGAGGTCGGCCACCGTGCGCGCTACCTTTAGGATGCGGTCGTGGGCGCGGGCGGAAAGTCCCTGCTGCCCCATGGCGCGCTCCAGCAGATGCTCGCAGTCGGGGGAGAGTTCGCAGTAAACGCGGATCTCGCGCGAGCCCATCTGCGCGTTCGAATAGATGCGTTCGCCGCCGGCGGAAAAGCGGGCGAGCTGCACGTCGCGGGCGCGCACCACGCGCTCGAGGATCTTCGCCGAGCTCTCCGGCAACGCCCCGCCGCCGCGCAGCTCTTTGTAGTTCACTGCGGGGACGTCGATGTGGATGTCGATGCGGTCGAGCAGCGGTCCCGATATCTTCGAGACGTAGCGCTGGATCATGGGCGGGGTGCAGTGGCACTCGCGATGCCGCTGGTCGTTGTGATACCCGCACGGACACGGGTTCATCGCCGCGGCCAGCATGAAGCGCGCGGGAAAGGTGAGCGACATCGCGGCGCGCGCGATGGAGACGCATCCGTCTTCGAGCGGCTGCCGCATCACCTCGAGCACGTTGCGCGGGAACTCCGGCAGCTCGTCGAGGAAGAGCACGCCGTGGTGCGCGAGCGAGACTTCCCCGGGACGCGGGATCATCCCGCCGCCGATCAGCCCGGCGTCCGAGACGGTATGGTGCGGCGAGCGGAACGGACGCGTGCCCACCAGTCCGCCACCCGGCTCGAGCACTCCCGCCACACTGTGGATCTTGGTCGTCTCCAGCGCTTCGTTGAAGGTAAGCGGCGGCAGGATGGTGGGAATGCGCTTTGCCAGCATCGTCTTGCCGGAGCCGGGCGGGCCGATCATCAGGATGTTGTGTCCGCCGGCGGAGGCGATCTCGAGCGCGCGCTTCGCCGTCTGCTGCCCGCGCACGTCGGAGAAGTCCACCGCGAACCGCCGCGCTTCGTTGAGCGCGACGTCCGGATCCAGGATCATCGGCGGAATTGTGTTGCCTGAGTTCACCAGCTTCACCACGTCGACGAGTGACTTCACCGGATACACGTTCACGCCCTTGACCACCGCAGCTTCGCGCGCATTGACCTCCGGCACGATCAGGTTCTTGATGCCCCGGTCGCGCGCCGCTACTGCGATCGAGAGCGTGCCGCGCACGCCGCGGACTCCGCCATCGAGTGAGAGTTCGCCGACCACCACGTAATCTTCCAATGTCTTGCGCGTGAGTGCGCCGTAGCAGCCGAGGATGCCAAGCGCCATCGGCAGATCGAAACCGGAACCTTCCTTTTTCAGGTCCGCGGGAGCAAGGTTGATGGTGATGTGCGTGGGCGGGACGTCGTATCCACAATTCTTCAGCGCGGCACGGATACGCTCGCGGCTCTCGCGCACCGTGGCGTCGGGCAGACCCACGGTATTGAAAATGCCACCGTCAGTGGACTGGATGCCGGAGACGTCTACCTCCACCTCGATGAGGTTGGCATCGATCCCGTAGACCGCGGCGCTGAGCGTCTTGAAAAGCATGGACGCTTCGAAGTATAGGCTTCGTGTCGCGGTTTGACGTTGTTCGGAGGGCTTTTGTCGTGATTCTGGAACAGCCGGTTATGTGGAACAGTACTACGCGGCAGTGTCCTCGTCCGCCGGCTCGAGGTTTACCGGGATGCAGGGCTGGTCGTCGCTCGGGTTGACCAGGCCGCAGCGGCTGCACACGAACATGCCATCGCTCTCGCGCATCATCGCCTGGTGATGAAGAAGTTCCATATTCAGTCAGAGAGGAGGATCGCGGTGCAGGATGCCCTGCCCGGATTTTTCCCGTTTACCGCTCGCCTTACCGCTCCACCGCCATGGCGACCGCGTTGCCGCCGCCCAGGCAGAGCGCCACCACGCCACGATGCACGTCGCGCCGCATCATCTCGTAGATCAGCGTGACCAGCACGCGCGCGCCGCTCGCGCCGATGGGGTGCCCGAGCGCGACCGCGCCGCCATTCACGTTCACCTTGCTCGCGTCCAGTCCAAGCTCCTTCGTCACCGCCCACGCCTGCACGCTGAACGCTTCGTTGAGCTCGAACAGGTCCACGTCTTCTGCCTTCCATCCTGTCTTCGCCCAGATCTTCCGGACCGCTTCCACCGGCGCCATCATCACCCACGCGGGATCGATGCCGCTGGTCGCCTGCGCCACGATGCGCACCATGGGCTCCTTGCCGAGCGCTTTCGCCTTGGTCGCGCTCGTCACTACCAGCGCTGCCGCGCCGTCATTCATCCCCGGCGCGTTGCCGGCGGTCACGGTGCCATCTTTCTTGAACGCAGGCTTCAGCTTGGCCAGGGTATCGAGAGAGGTATCTTCGCGCGGGCCTTCGTCCCGATCGAACTTCATCGGCGGATCGCCCTTCTTCTTCGCTGGGATCTCCACCGGGACGATCTGCGAACTGAAGCGGCATTCCTTCCACGCTGCAAGCGCCTTCTGATGCGACTTCACCGCAAACTCGTCTTGCACCTCGCGCGTGACCTTGTATTTCTCGGCGACGTTCTCGGCCGTCTGCCCCATGTGATAGTTGTTGTAGATCTCCCACAGGCCGTCGTGGATCACGGCGTCGATGATCTGCGCGTTGCCCAAGCGGTATCCCTTGCGCGCCTGGGGCAGCAGGTAAGGCGCGTTGCTCATCGATTCCATCCCGCCCGCGACCACGATCTCCGCGTTCCCCGTCTGGATCGCCTGCGCCGCCAGCGCCACCGCTTTCAGTCCCGAGCCGCAGACTTTGTTGATGGTCATGGCGCCGACGCTGGGCGGAAGTCCGCCGAGCAACGCCGCTTGCCGTGCCGGGTTCTGTCCCAGGCCGGCGGAGACCACGTTGCCCATGATGCACTCATCGATCTCCGCGGGCTCCAGGCCGGCGCGCTTCACGACCTCGCGCACCACGGTGGCGCCGAGCTGGGGCGCGGGCACGTCGTTCAACGCGCCCTGGAACTTGCCGATGGCGGTGCGCACTCCGGCGATGATGACTGCGTCGTCCAATTTCGGTGACCCCGTGTTTGCTGGACCCATGATCGATTGACTCCTGCTGAGAATGGCGCGGTTGCCGCAACCGTTCATTATAAGATGTTGCGGCCGGCGCAACGACGCACGTTTCCGCCGTCACTCCGCTCATCATGACAACGCAGCCGCCGCTTCCCGACCCGCCGCCCACCATCATTGTGCCGCCGTTGGTCGATCAGCGGCAGCAAATCGCCAGCTACTGGCACACGCTGCTGCTCGTGCTGCTCATGCTGGCAATCTCGTTCAGCGGACAGACGCGCTCCAAGAAGACGCTCTCCGTGGGCTCGCGCCCGCTGCTCTACGCTTCCGCGATCGCGATGCAGTGGACGCTCGTTGGAGTGGTGTGGCTCGGCATCCGCCGCCGCGGGTATTCCATCCGTCAACTCACCGGACGTTCGTGGCGCAGCTTTGACGATGTGCTCATCGACGTTGCCATTGCTGCCGTCTTCTGGATAGGCAGCGTGGCTGTGCTCGCCGCGCTCGGCTTTCTTATGGGGGTACAGAAGAAGATCCCGGAGATGCGCAAGGCCATCGAGTTCATGGCGCCGGCGAACGTGTTCGAGCTTGGCATCTTCTTCCTGCTCGCTGTCAGCGCCGGCGTGTGCGAAGAGATCTTGTTTCGCGGATACTTGCAGCGCCAGTTCGCCGCGCTCTCGAAGAGCATGGTGGTGGGCGTACTCGCGTCCGCAGCGGTGTTCGGCGCGTCGCATCTCTACGAAGGAAAAGAGCGCATGGTGCTCGTCGGCATACTCGGCGCGATGCTCGGCACGCTCGCTGTGGTGCGCAAGAACTTGCGGCCGTCGATGATCGCGCACACCTGGCAAGATGTTTTTGCCGGCGTCGGATTGTTCGTCATGCGTCGCCTCGGGACGTGAGCGCAAGTTGTTTCAGCAACGCGCGTTTTCGATCATCGCATGCAGAGTGATTTTTCGCTTGACATCACTTTTGTATGAACCTATACATGATTCATTCGCAACTGAGCATCGTTGCTACATCGATCGCAAGATCGAAAGGGAGAATAAAAACCATGGCAGCTAAAAAGGGAAAGAAAAAGGGCGGCAAGAAAAAGAAGTAAGTCGCCTCACACCGCAATAGACAACGGGGGACGCGCAAGCGTCCCCCAAAGTTTTTTGGCGCGACGTCCGCTCTTACTCTCCCGCGCCGAGCGCGCGCTTCTTCTCCTCGAACAGCGACTTCTGCCCGTCGGTCCCAGACAGGCTCTGCAAGCGGTTCTCGAGCTTGGTGAGCTCCCGCGCGCTCAACTCGTAATTGTTCACCGCGTTCTTCAAGTGGGTGCCGAGTTTGCCGAAGACCTCGTCGAACTCTTCCACTTCGAGCCGCAGCGACTGGATCTCACGCAGGATGCTCTCCGCACGCTGGCTCACGCGCATGCCGTTCATCCCCACGATGATGGTCTGCAGATACGCGTACAGCGAATTCGGCGAGACCGGGAACACACGCCGCTGCACGCAGTAGTCATAAAGGTCGTCGCCGGCTTCGTCGCGGATGATGGCCTCGTAATACACGTTCTCTGCGGGCACGTACATCAGCGCCAGCGGCAGCGTGCCCTCGGCAGGACGGATGTACTTCCCCGCGATCTCGTCGATGCGCTTGCGCACGTCTTTTATGAACTCGCGGCGCATCGCCTTGCGCTCCACGTCGCTCCCTGCTGAAGCCATGCGGCGGAAGTTCTCCAGCGAGA
Organism: Acidobacteriota bacterium; assembly: GCA_030774055.1. Taxonomy (NCBI): domain Bacteria; kingdom Pseudomonadati; phylum Acidobacteriota; species Acidobacteriota bacterium. The sequence continues at coordinate 18,940 of JALYLW010000015.1, read as the reverse complement.
ACTTGGAATCGATGACCACGTCGCCCTGCGGCAGGTGCACGAGCGCATCCGCGATCTCGCCCGACGAGAAGCGGTATTGCACCTCATACTGCTCGCGCGCGAAGACTTGCGAGAGCAGGTTCTCGAGCTGCATCTCGCCCACGCCGCCGCGCAACTTGGGCGCGCTGAAGATGCGCTCCAGGTCGCCCAGCCCTTTCGAGACCTCGGCGATCTGCCGGGCCTGCTCGCTCATCGCGCCGACTTGCTCTTGCAGGCTGGCGAAGGCGGTCTGCACGTTCGCCATGCGGTCGTTCACCGTCTTCGAGGTCTGCGACATCGCGCTGGCATTCGCGTCCAGCCGATTACCCATGTCGCTGCGGACAGCCTCGAGCGAAGTCTGCACGTTGCCGCCGATGGCGCGCACCTGCTCGGCGATCAACTGGATGGACTTCGCGTTCGTCTCGCGCAGGATGTTCACGTCGTTGCGCAGCGCCTCGACTGCCGGCGCGCTCCCTGGCTCGCGTCCACGCATGAGCAGGACGGCCGCGACCAGCACGGCCAATCCCGCGACCACCGCCAGCACGATCTCCAACGACATCTAGTTCACCCCGCTCGCGGTGCTCAGCTTCTCGATCTTCACCAGTTTCTCCTCGGTCGCCGGACACAGATCGACGTACCCGCACCACTTGCAATGAAATCCGGTCGACGGCGCAAAGTTCCCCGCGCGCACATTCTCCGCGACTTCGCGTACTTTGTCTGTTGCCTTCGCCAACTGTGCCGGCGTGCGTCCGACCGCGATAGCTTCGTTGGTCACCAGGTTGTAGAAGACCAGGCGTGAAGGCGTGAGCTGGAATTCCAACGGCGCGGCCAGCGCATAGATGGAAAGCTGGAGCGAACGCTCGGCGTCCTTCTCTTCTTTCGGCTTCCCCGTCTTGTAATCGAGGATGGCGACGGCTCCGTCGGCGCACCGGTCGACTCTATCGATGCGACCGGTGACGGTCACGCCTCCGATCTGCACCCGGAAATTCTTTTCCGTGGAAAGCACTTCTGGTGGCTGCGGCTGCGCACGCCATGCCGCCAGAAAGTCGGTGAGCTGCTGCACGCCATCACGCTCATAGAGCGTCCGTTGCAGCTCGTCGGAAAACTTGGCGGCTGCGAGTTCGCCGCGAAATTGCGCGAGCACGGTCTCGTCCGGCGGCGTGTTCCCAGCCTTCACCTGCTCAAACAAGCTTTTCAGGATGCCGTGCATGACCGAGCCGTAGAGCAACGCGCCACTCGGCTCCTCCGGCAAACGCCAGTCGTAGCGGATCTTGAATTTCAACGGACAAGTCTCGTACGCCTCAATCGCCGAAGCGCTCAGCGGCATCTCGCGGACCACGGCGCGCACCGGTAACGCCAGCCACGGGGACACCGATGAGATCTCCGGGATCGCTGCCGCGGCCGCGGCGAGATCGATGGTGAAGACGCGTGCTGCGCGCGCCGACCACGCACCCGGGCCGCCACCGGCGATCTCGCGCAGATACCCGGCGGGATACGGGTCCTTCCCACGACGGCAACCGAGCAGCGTCAGCGAATCCTTCGCGCGCGTCATCGCCACATAAAACAAGCGCCGCTCTTCCTCCGCGTGCAGGTCCTTCGGTTCGCGCTGCGCGACTTCGGCATCGGCGCGCAGTCCCGGAGGAAACTCGAACAGGGGCTCACGGAAATGTGTGGGGAATGAACCAGACGACGCGCGGATCACATACACGTGCGGAAACTCGCGGCCCTTGGCGGCATGCACCGTCATCAGCCGAACGGCGTCCTCTTCGGCGGTGGCCTCGAGCGGAACCATGCCCCCGAAGTCACGATAGCACTCCAGGTATTCGAGGAATTCGGGGACGTCCCCGCGTTCGGCGACCGGCTTCTTCTGCCAATTCTCGATGAAGTCGAAGAAGACGCGCAGCGCGGGCGAGCGCCGGTCGAGCGCAAAGCGTTTTGCCACTTGCTCGGCAAAGGCAAGGGCCTTCGTCTCTTTGGGGGGCGCGGCGCGGTTCACCTCCGCGAGGGCGGCGAGCACTTTCTTGCCGCCATCGCTGAGGTCGAGCAGCGCGACCAGCGGCGTATCGCGCTTTGCGGCGCCGAGTTGTTCGCGCAGCTTTTCCCCTTCGACTCCGAACTCCGGGAACGCGGCAAAGCGCAACAGCGACGCGCTCTCCGCCGGCCAGACCGTGGCCCGCAAGGCGGCAAGCAGGTCGCGGACTTCGGTGGTCTCGAGCGCGTCGAGGCCTTCGACCACGAACGGGACTTCGCGCTCGCGCAGCAGCGGAACGATCTCGTCGCGATGGTCCTTCTGGCGATAGAGCACGCAGACGTCGCGCCACGCTGCGCCGCCCGCGTCGTGCCGGGCGATGATCTCTTCCACAACCTCGAAAGCCTCGTGCTCGTCTCCACTATGCGAGACGATGGCGACCGGCGATGCCGCCGGAGCGCCTCCCTTCGGCGCCGCTTCCGACCGCGCCGAACGCAACGGCTCGCGCACGAGCGACATCTGCGATGCCCCCGGGACGATCTGGTTTCCCTGGATCACGCGGTACGCGATCTCGAGCACGGGCGAGAGCGAGCGATAGTTCTCCGCCAGTGCGACTTCTTTGGTTGTCGGAAACGCGCGCCGAAAACTATCGAACGCTGCGGCGCTCGCTCCGCGGAAGCGATAGATGGCCTGGTCCGGATCTCCGACTGCAAAAACGTTCTGCTCATCACCCGCCAGCAGCTTCACCAATTCGATGAGCGCCTGGTTGGAATCCTGGAATTCATCCACCAGGATGAACCGTGCTTTCGCTTGCTCAGCCGCGAGGGCGGACGAGTCCGCCTGCAACAGTTCGACGGCACGGGTGATCTGCATGCCGAAGGTGCCGAGATTGCGCTCCGCGAGTACAGCTTCCAGCGCACGGTAGACGGCGGCGATCTCCTCGCAGCGCGCGATAATCTCTTCTCTTCCCAACTCGACGTGGTCTTTGCTGGAACTCACACGCGGCAGCGGGGCGCGGCCCGCTTTCACGTCTGCCACGTAACCGGAGTAGCGCTGGGCGGAAACGAGTTCGTCCTGGCAGCGGGAAAAGAAGTCCGTGAGGTTGCTGAGGAATTTTCCCGGCTCCGCCGCCTTGCGGAAAATATTTAGCGGCAGGTCGCTCAACCGCTGACGCAGGAACACTCGCAGGTCAACATCTTCCAGCACGTCGAAGACGCGCCCGTGCGCCTGCAAGAGGTCGTAGCAGTATGAGTGGAAGTTAAGGGCGCGCAGGCGTCCCTTATTCTCGGCCTTCAGCCGTCCTGCCAGTCGCGCGCGCAGCTCGGCAGCAGCGTCGAGCGTGTAAGTAAGGACAACGACTTCCTCGGGCCTTGCCAGCTTGCGCTCGACCAGCCGTGCCGCGCGCTCCACGAGCACGCTGGTCTTCCCGGTGCCGGCGCCCGCGACCACGAGCATGGGGCCACGAGTATGCTCGATGGCTGCTTTTTGTCGCGGATTGAAGACGCGCTCCGCCATGACGTTACCAGGGCTTGGCCCTAGAGCGAAGATTATGCGAAGCTGGGGCTGGGAGCAATGAGGAAATCTGCCTATTTTGTGGAAAAGGTGGGCATGAATGCCTTAGGCGAGTTCGGCGGCCGTGATGGCGAGCGCCGCGATGGCTGCCGTTTCCGCTCGCAGGATGGTCGCACCCAGCGACGCCGCCTGCCAACCGTGTTTCTGGAAGAGCGCGAGTTCTTCCGCCAGCCAGCCACCTTCGGGTCCAACGGCGAGCCGCACCGGTCGCGGCGCGGCGGCCAGCGCCTGTTTCAGCGACTTTCCTTCCTCGCCCTCCGCCAGCACGATCCCGGCTGCGGACGACTGCGCAAGCGCATCCTTTAGTTCCAGCGGCTCGGCGATCTCCGGCGGCGAGACGCGGCGCGATTGCTGCGCCGCCTCGTGAGCGATCCTGCGCCAACGGTCTGATCGCTTCGCTGACGACTGCGCCAGGTGCTTCTCCGTCCGCTGCGCGATCACCGGTAAGATCCTCGCCACACCCAGTTCGGTGGCTTTCTCGATGGCCCACTCCATGCGATCGAACTTGAAGACGGCGAGCAGCAACTCGATCTGCATCTCCGGGGCAGCCGCGACCTCCTCGCCCAACTCGAACTCGACGCGCTGTTCCGAGACGGCGACGATCTTCCCGCGCCGCACCGTCTCACCGGTCGAGACATCGAACTCCTGTCCGACCTGCGCGCGCAGAACGCGAGCGAGGTGCGCGGCGTTCTCACCGGTGAGTGCAGCCTTGTTGTCTTCGGCTTGGACTTCGTCGGCGATCCAGCGGCGGCGCGTCATCGGTCATTGCACCGCAGGATGGCGCAGCACCAGCATCCAGATGGCGATCGCGGCCAGCGCATGAAGTGATCCGAAGATGCGGCTGAGGTAAGTGAGGCTGGCGCGGTCGGCGTACGCGGTATTGAGGAGCTGTTCGAGGCCGTTCAGGATGCCGATGCCGGCGGCGACCCACATCCACGGTGCGACGTGTCCGAAGAGTCCGTAGAGCAGGATGAGCGGCGATCCCGCCAGGATCGCCCAGCCCCAGATGCGTTGCCGGCGCCGCTTGCGCTCATCGCTGAGCTTCGCCGCCATCACCTCCGCGAACTGGCCGGGCAGTCCCAGGCGTGCCAGCGCGGTGATGATGCTCACCACGAACAGGAACCAGACGTAGAAGCGTCCCAGGTCGAAGCTATGCAAAGATGTCTTTCACGCGGCTGAACAGCGAACGCCGCTGCGGTTTATTGTCGATCTGGGTGAGCGCGTCGAGCTCTTCCAGCAGCTCGCGCTGCCGCTTGGTGAGTTTCCCCGGCGTCTGCACCCGGACTTCCACGAAGATGTCGCCCTTGCCGTGTCCATTCACCGCCGGCACGCCCTTGCCGCGCATGCGGAAGCGCGTTCCGCTCTGCGTGCCCTCGGGCACCTTCAGCTTGTGTTCGCCGTCGAGCGTCGGCACCGTGAGCTCCGTACCCAGCGTCGCTTGCGCATAAGAGATGGGGACGACGCAGTACAGATCCTTGCCATCACGCTCGAAGAATGGATGCTCTTTCACATGCAGGATGATGTAGAGGTCGCCGGGCGGGCCGCCGTTCGTCCCACTCTCGCCCTGCTCGGAGTAGCGGATGCGCGTGCCATCCTCCACGCCGGCCGGGATCTTCACTTCGAACTCGCGCGTCTGCACCGTGCGGCCCTCGCCTTTGCAGACCCGGCAGGGATCTTTCACGATCTGTCCGGCGCCGCGGCATTCCGGACAGGTGCGTGAGACGGAGAAAAAACCCTGCTGATAGCGGACTTGCCCGCGTCCATCGCAGGCACGGCACGCGGTGGCGGACTTCCCCGGCTCCACGCCCGAACCGGTACACGTCTCGCAAGCCTCGCGGCGGCGGGTCTCCACCATCTTCTTCACGCCAGCAACGGCTTCATCGAACTCGAGGTCAAGATCCTCGCGCAGGTCGCCGCCACGTTGCGCGCGGCTGCGGCGTCCGCCGCCGCCGCCGCCGAACATGTCGGCAAACCCGAATATCTCCCCGAAGATGTCGCCGAAGTCCTGGAAGATGGTGGGATCGAACCCGGCCGGGCCGCCCGCGCCCGAGACCGCGGCGTGGCCGAAGCGGTCGTAGGCCGAGCGCTTGTCCACGTCCGCGAGCACGCTGTAAGCTTCGCTCGCTTCCTTGAACTTCTCTTCCGCCTCGGGTTTATCGGGATTGCGGTCGGGATGGTATTGCAGCGCCAGCTTGCGATAGGCGCTCTTGATCTCCACGTCCGTGGCCGTGCGGCTTATGCCCAGCACTTCGTAGTAGTCGCGTTTTGTCCGTGTCGTCAGGGAAGGTCCTCGGGATCACTTCTTGGGATTGCGTGCCACGCGCACCATCGCGGGACGCAGCAGGCGGTCTTTCAACTTGTAGCCGCGCTGCAGTTCGTCGAGCACCTGGTTGTCTTTGGCGCGATCGGTCTCGACCATCTCGACCGCCTCGTGCACATGCGGATCGAAGGTGTGACCCGTGGCCTCAAGCGGCTTCACGCCCAGCTTGGCCAGCGAGTCTTGCAACTGTTTGTAGATCAGCTCCACGCCCGATCGGAACTCGCGCGTGTTCTCGCGATGCGCCAGCGCGCGCTCGAAACTGTCGAGGATGGGCAGCAGCGACTTCACCGCGTCGGCGACGGCGTAGTCACGAAAATCCTGCTGCTCCTTGACGGCGCGTTTGCGCACATTCTCAAAGTCCGCTTGCTGCCGCGCCAGCCGGTCTAGCAGCGCGTCACGCTCGGCACGCAGCCGCGTGAGTTCGTCGGGAGCGGTGGCCCTGGCGCTGCTCGCGGCCTCGGGTGTGCCTGGCTGGCTTTCGACGAAGCCATCGTCTTCCGCTGCCGGCAGCTCGTGCTCCAGGCCCACGTTCTTGTCGTTCGGTTTCATGGCTTACCTGCGCTTTACGGTTCCGGTTCGTTCAGTATCTTGTCGAAAAGTTGCGCGATGTATGAGACCGCCGTGATGGTGTGCTCGTAGTCCATGCGGGTGGGGCCGATGACGGCGAGCGACCCCATCACTTCCTGGCCCACGCGCGCGGGCGCGCCGATGAGCACGAAGTTGCGCATGTCGGGCATGGCTTCTTCCAGGCCGATGACCACGCGCACCGCTTCCTGTTTTTCATCCACGTAGGCGGAGAGCAGATCGACCACGCGCTGCTTTTCTTCGAGCGTCCGCAGCAGTTGGCGCAAGCGGTCGCGGTCGGCCTCGTTCACCAGCAGGTTCGACACGCCTTCCACGAACACCGCGCGCGACGATTCTCCGCCCAGCGCGCCGCCCTGGTAGAGCTCTTTCACGCTCTGCATCACGCCATCGTACTCGCTGCGCTCCTGCTCCAGCCGCCGCGCCAGTTCTTTGCGGATGTTATCCAGTGTCCAGCCGCGAAAACCCTCGTTGAGGTAGCGCGCGGCGGTGTCGAGATCGTTCTGCGAGAGGTCACGCTCCACGCGGAAGACGCGATCGCGCACCACGCCGCCCTTGGTCACCACCACGCCGAGGACCTTCTTCTCCGCCAGGCGCGAGAAATGGATGTGATCGAGCGCGTTGTTCGGCCCCGAGCCCGCCACCGCCACGCCCACGCAGCTCGATACCAGGGAGAGCACGCGCGACGTCCGCTCCATGAACTCCTGCGGATCGCTCACTCCGCCGAGCGAGCTCTCGATCAGCCCTTGATCGGCCTGCGAAAGGTGTGCCTTGCCGGAGATCTGCTCCACGTAATAGCGATACGCCTGCGGTGTAGGGATACGTCCCGCGGAAGTGTGTGGCTGCTCGAGGAAGCCCGCGTCGGCAAGGTCGGCCATGACGTTGCGGATGGTCGCCGAACTCAACCCTGCTTTATGGGCGCGCGCCACCGTGGCCGAGCCGATGGGCTCGCCCGTCGCAATGTAGGTTTCCACGATCGCGGTAAGGATCTCGCGCTCGCGGGGGCCGACCGTGGGTAGATTCGCTGCCATTTTACTGAGTGTCCGCCTTAAATACCTTTAGATGCAGCGACTTACATTAAAGTCGCAGACATCTTGACCAATTTCGATTGTAGGGAGTTAGGCCGGTGCGGTCAAACCGTAGCAGTCCCGGCGGCCGACTGCCAGACGCTCAAAAACATCACTGGATCTGGACCACGCCCTCGGGCGCGGCGGCCTTCACCTCTTCGAGCCGCGTCTTCACGCGCTCGGCAAACTCGTAGAAAGACTTCGCGTGCTCGGCTTCCGGGCCGGCGAGCGAGACGGGAGAGCCCGAGTCGCCACCTTTGCGGATCTCCGGAGCGAGCGCGATGGTGCCGAGGAACGGGATGCCGAACTCTTTCGCCGTCCGCTCGCCGCCACCCGTCGAAAAGATGTCGATCTCGTGGTGGCAATGCGGGCAGGTGAACGAGCCCATGTTCTCGACCATGCCGAGGATATCCACCTTCACCTGGCGAAACATCTCGATGGCTTTGCGGGCGTCTTGCAGCGAGACGTCGGACGGTGTCGACACGACGACCGCGCCGGTGAGCGGCACCGTCTGCATCAGCGAGATAGCCACGTCGCCCGTGCCCGGTGGCAGGTCCACGACCAGGTAGTCGAGCGTCCCCCAATCCACCTGCTGCAGGAACTGGCGGATCATCTGGTGCAGCATCGGACCGCGCCAGATCAATGGTTTGTCGCCCGGATTCAGGAAGCCGACGGAGATCAGCTTGACGCCATAATTCTCCAGCGGCTCGATGCGGTTCTCGCCCACCACGCGCGGCTGCGCGTTGGTGTGCATCATCAGCGGGACGTTGGGCCCGTAGACGTCGGCGTCGAGCAGGCCGACCTTGTGGCCGAGCTTGGCCAGCGCGATGGCGAGGTTCACCGCGATGGTCGTTTTGCCGACGCCGCCTTTACCGCTGCCCACGGCAACGATGTTCTCGACGCCCGCGATGGGCTGCGGCCCACGTTGCGGCGGCGCGCCAGCATGACTGTGGCTCACGAAGTCTCCTCTGCAACCTTCGATTATACCCGGAGGGATGCAGCCCAGGCCGCGCGCCTCGTGGGCGCAGTAGCCTTAATGCTCGGCGACGTCGGCTTCGGTCACCCTTCCTTTGAACAGGCGGAAGAGGAAGGCGAAGTATCCGATGGCGATCACGATCCCGATCGACCACCAGACCAGGCCGATCTTCAGCCCGTAGGGCGCGGCGGCGGCGTTGCTGATCGTGAGGCTGTACCGGGGATCGATCGCCGGCAGCACCTGGGGATAGACGGCGAACACGGCGCCCACCAGCATGGCGGCCAGGTATGCCGACGAGGCCGCGAACGCGCGCTGCTCTTCCCCTTCCTGGTGGTAGTAGGCGAGCGCCGCCAGTGCCAGCAGCACGATGAGCGGGATCAAGAGCGCGACCGGATGCGCGCGGTAGTTGTCGAGCAGTTGCGGCCGCACGGCGACCGTCGCGAACAGGCTGAGCACGGTGAGCAAGGCCAGCACCGGCCAGGCGTAGCGCACCGCGGTGCGGGCGCGCCGGTTGAGGTCGCCGGCGGTCTTCACGGCGAGGTAGAGCGATCCGTGCACGAGCAGCGCCACGAGTGCCACCAGCCCGGCGATGACCGTGTACCAATCCAGGATGCCGGGCACGGCGCCGGGGCGGAAGTTTGTCCACAGCGGGAGGAAGAAGTATCCGTCGGCGCCGAGTGGCACGCCGCGCAGCACGTTGCCGAGCGCCGCCCCGTAGAAGAGCGCGAGCAGGATGCTGGCGCAGGCGAAAATGGCGTCGTAGAACGCGCTCCACACCGCGCTCCGGATGTGGGAACGGAACTCGATGCCGAGGGCCCGCAGCATCAGCAGCCAGAGCACGATCATCAGCGGCAGGTAGAAACCGCTGAAGGCGGAGGCGTAGAGCACGGGGAAGGCGAAGAAGAGGGTGCCACCGGCGGCCAGCAGACAGACTTCGTTGCCATCCCACACCGGTCCGATCGTCCGCAGCACCACCCGCCGCTCTTCGTCAGTGCGCGCGACGAACAGGTGGACGATGCCGGCGCCGATGTCGAAACCGTCGAGCAGCACGTACGCCGTCAGCGTCAGGGCTACGATCACGAACCACAGCGTCTCCATCGCGTCCTCCTACGGAGCGATCAGCTCGGATGCTTGTCCGGGCCCGCCGAGCGGCTGGGGCACGCCGGCCGGCTCCTCGCCGGGACCGTGCTGGAGTTCGCGCCCCACCAGGAAAAGGAAGAGCACCCCGAGTACGAAGTACATTCCCATGAAGCCGAGCAGGGTGAACATGGTGTTGCCGGCGGAGACGTGTTTCGAATACCCCTCCGCCGTGCGCAGCAGCCCGTGGACCAGCCACGGCTGGCGGCCGATCTCCGCCGTCATCCAGCCGGCGGTGTTGGCGATGTAGGGGAACGGGAAGCTGAGCATCAGCACCCAGAGCATCCAGCGCGCTGCAAACAGCCGGCCGCGCCACAGCAGCAGCGCTGCCGCCATCGCGATGGCGATGAAGATCGTCCCCAGCCCGACCATGATGTGGTAGCTGTAGTAGAGCAGCGGGATGTTGTCGGGCCACTGGTCGCGCGGGAAGGCATTGAGCCCCTTCACCTCGGCCGCCCATCTCTGGTAGCTGAGGAAGCTGAGCATCTTCGGCAAGATGATGGGGTTGTCGAGCTTCCCTTCGGCGACGTTCGGCTGCCCGATGATGACCAGCCCCGCTCCCTCCTCCGTGTTGAACAGCCCCTCCATCGCCGCCAGCGTGATGGGCTGGTGCCGCACGACCATCCGCCCCTGCATGTCGCCGGTGGGAAACAGCTGCAGCAGGCTGAAGATCAGCGCGGCGGGTACGCCCACACGCAGGTAGATGCGGCCCTGCTCTTCGACCCTGCGGTTCAGCAGGTAGAAGGCGCCGACCGCCGCCATGACGAAAGCACCGGTGACGGCCGCGCCGCTCATGGTGTGCGCATACTGTGCCAGCGCCCAGGGGTTCAGCAACAGTTGCCAGAAGCTGGTCAGCTGGAAGTTGCCGGCGGCGTCGAGCGCGTAGCCCACCGGGTGCTGCATCCACGCGTCGGTCGCAACGATGAAGTAGCCCGACAACCACGAGCCCGCAAAGACGGCCACCGCCGCCGCCCAGTGTCCCCACTTGCCCAGCCGCTTCTCTCCGTAGAGGAAGAGGCCGAGGAAGGTCGACTCGAGAAAGAAGGCGAACACGCCTTCCATCGCCAGCGTCTGGCCGATCACGCCACCGGCGAAGCGCGAGAAGTGCGACCAGTTCGTGCCGAACTGGAATTCCATCGGGATGCCGGTGATCACCCCAAGTACGAAGTTGATGCCGAAGATCTTCGCCCAGAAGCGCGCCGCCCGATCGTAGCGCGCGTCGTGCTTCCACAGCGCGAGCGACTTCAGGATCACGATCAGCGGCGCCAGCCCCATGGTGAGCTGCGGGAAGATGTAGTGGAAAGTGATGGTGAAGGCGAACTGCAATCGGTGGACGATCAGTGCTTCATCCACGCGCGCGACCTCCCGGCACAGCGTGCCCCCGGGGAACGTTCCAAGTGAGCCGCTAGGATACGCCGAGCGCGAGTGGCCGGTGATGCGAATCGCACCCCGAGATCAGGGTTTGCGCGCGGCCTTGCGCTCGGCCATCTCGTGCATGCGATGCTCGCGGCGGCGGCCGGCGCCTTCGTAGCGGCGCTTCTCTTCCGGTGTTTCGGGGATGACCAGGGGCACTGGCAGGCGGTGTCCCTCGAGGTCCACCGCGACGAAGGTGAGATATGCGGAGCTGATGTGGCGCGTCTGCCCGGTGATGTAGTTCTCTACCCAGCACTTCACGCCAACCTCCATCGAGGTCTTGAAGGCGCGGTTCACACTCGATTTGAGCACCAGCAGATCGCCCACCGCCACGGGCGCGAGGAAGTCGAGATGGTCCATGGACGCGGTGACCACGTAGCTGCGCGAGTGGCGATGCGCGGCCATGGCGCCGGCAACGTCGATGAGCTGCATCAGGCGGCCGCCCATCAGGTTGCCGAGCGGGTTCGCGTCGTTGGGGAAGATGACCTCGGCCATCTGCGATTGCGAGGCGCGGACGGTCCGCGGCTCGAGCGTGCGCGGGAGATTGGCGCCGGTCTCGCTCGGGTCTTTTGTCTGTACGGATGTCTGTGGGGAGCGCTTGCCGTCGTTCATCTTGCGGTCGTTCACTTTGCGGTTGCTCATTTCGCCGACGTCTATTTTGCCGCAGCCCGGGCGGCGGCCGGATGCCGTGCCAGGTACGACTCAAGATAACACTGTGCCTTGGTCTGCACACGCTCGTCCGGATGCGGGCTCTGCCATTGCGCGGCGGCCGGGTCGTAGCGCAGCTCGCCATCGGCCACCGGCGCGTGTCCGCGCTCGAGCAGATACTTGATGGAGATCAGCGCGTCACTCGCTCTCGCCATGAAGCGCACCGAATCGGCGTCGCGGCCGGCGGGCAGACGCGCGCAGGTCTTCGCGTAACCGAGGTTGCAGAAATCGCGCAGCTCGTCTTGCGACGGACGGTAGGCTTCGGCGTGCGCGCAGCAGCGTCCGGTGAAACCATCGCCCAGCGGCAGCCGTGCGCGATGCTGCCACAATTCGGCGTCGCAGCGCTGCTCCGGGATGAAGAAAGGGCAAGCCATGTGGTTGGTTGGACTGGGCGGATTCTATCCCAATCCCGATTTGACGTTTTCCACTGCTGTGCAGAAAATGGCGTGCCGAAGATGAGTGTGCCCATGACGACGCGCGCCGACATGCTGAAAGAGTTTCTTGCCCAGAATCCCAACGACGCCTTTGCTCGCTACGGCCTGGCGATGGAGTACTCCAACGCCGGCGACACCGAAGCCGCGCTGCGCGAGTTCGCCGCGCTGCTGCATGCCAATCCCGACTACACCGCCGGATACTTCATGGCGGCGCAGGCTCTCGCGCGCGCCGGGCGCAATGACGAAGCGAAGCAGCGGTTGAAAGACGGCATCGCCTCCGCCGACCGCACCGGCAACCAGCACGCCAAGAGCGAGATGAGCGCGATGCTGGAAGAGTTGGGATAGTCATTCCGACAAGGCCCAACGGGGCCGAGGAGGAATCTGTCGAGGAAGCTCGCACAACTGGCATGGTGGCGAACGCTGGGTCCCCAGATCCCTCGTCGCTGCGCTCCTCGGGATGACCGGCGAGAGTGCTATCTCACCGGTTGCGCCGGCGCTTCGGTATCGGTGTGCCGCATGTTCTTCTTCATCGTCCGGTCAACGATACCCGGCGAATGCTGGTACATCCGTATCGCCCACTGATTGCTTGCCGGCACAACGATCTCCCGCTTTCCCTTCAAGTAAGCCTTGAGCGTGGCTTCGGCCACGTCGTCGGGCGTGGCGCCCGGGCGGTTGTCGCCGCCGTAGCGCAGGCGATCGGTGCCGCGGACGAGATTGCTCTGGAAGTTCGTCTTGATGTATCCCGGGCACACGTTGAGCACGTTCACTCCGGTGCCCATCAGCTCGACGCGGGCGGCGTGGGAGAAGGCGTTGAGCGCGTGCTTGGTGGCGCAATAGGCGGCCATGTACGGCACCGCGATGTATCCGGCGACGCTGGAGATGTTGATGATGGTGCCGCTTCCCTGCTTCCTCATCACCGGGATCACGGACTGCATGCCGTGGAGCGCGCCGAACAGGTTGGTATCGAACATTCTGCGGACTTCGGCCAGGTCCATGTTCTCGACCGAATCGTTGAGACCATGGCCGGCATTGTTGATCCAGACGTCGATGTGGCCATGGGTTTTCAGCCCGAGGTCGCGCAGGCGGTCCACGTCCTCGCGCTTGGTGACGTCGCAACGCGCGGCCATCGTCCTCTCCAGATGCTTGAAGCCGATGCGCGCGCGCGCCGCTTCCACGCGGCTGAGGTCGCGCGAGGACATCATCACGTCCGCGCCGTGCTCCACGAAGATCCGCGCCAGCGCTTCGCCGATGCCCATGGACGCGCCGGTGACGACAACGACTTTCCCTTTTGCTTTCATGCGCTGCTTCTATCGGCTTAGGCGAAGCAAGTCAAGAGGGGTGAGCGCGAAGCGAGCCCCGGCCTTGCGAAGTAAGCCGCGCGAGCCCGAGCGCGAGCGACGGCGCAGCCGAGCTGATCCTGCAAAGCGGGAGAGGTGACAGTGTTGCGGCGTCCCTGGAAATAATGGATAGAATGTTGGGCGTGCCGCTCCTGCCGCTCTTCCCACTGGAACTCGTGCTCTTCCCCGGCGTCCCTTTGCCGCTGCACATCTTCGAGCCGCGCTACCAGGAGATGATCGGCGAATGCCTGCGCGACAAGAATGAGTTCGGGATCGTGCGCGCCAGCGACAAAGGCGTGGCCGGCATCGGATGCACCGCCGCCATCCTCGATGTGGCCAAGCGCTACGACGACGGCCGCATGGACATCCTCACCGAAGGCCGCCGTCGCTTCGAGATCTCAGGCCTGAATGAAGACCGCGCTTTCCTGCGCGGTGACATCACGTACTTCGACGACGACCCGAGCGAGGCTTCGGTCGCGGCAGCGCAGCACGCCATCCGGCTTTATCTCGACCTGCTCGCGCTGGCGGACGTGGAAGCCGAGAATCCGCCCGCGCCCGGACCGCAGCTCTCGTTCCTCATCACCGCCGGGCTGCCGCTCGAACTCGACTTCAAGCAGACGCTGCTGGAGACGCGCTCCGAAGCGGCGCGCATCGGCGAGATCGTGACGTATTACGAAGCGCTGGTGCCGCGCCTACGGCGGGCTCTTACGACGCGCAAGAAGGCGGGAGGCAACGGCCATGCGGTGTGAGCGCGACTTTTTCCGCGGCGTATAATCAAACGGCACGACAGCGATCTTCAGAAACAAATCCAGGGGGCCCGTTCCGATGTCCGTTCCCCGCACGCTCGGTGAGTTACGCCGCAGCTCTTTCTCCGAAGAACGTCTCCGCTCGCGCCGCGTGAAAGACGAACTGCGCGAGAACCTGATCGCCAAGCTGCGCACCGGCGAAAATGTTTTCCCTGGGATCATCGGCTACGACGACACGGTGGTGCCGCAGCTGGTCAACGCCATCCTCTCGCGCCACAACTTCATCCTGCTCGGGCTGCGCGGCCAGGCGAAGAGCCGCATCCTGCGCGCCCTCACCGGGCTATTGGACGCGACCACGCCCTACATCGCCGGCTGCGAGATCCATGACAATCCTTACGCACCGATCTGCCGGCGCTGCCGCGAGCTTATCGCCGTGCAGGGTGACGCCACGCCCATCGCCTTCCTCACGCCCGACGACCGCTACGTGGAGAAGCTCGCCACGCCCGACGTGACCATCGCCGACCTCATCGGGGACATCGACCCGATCAAGGCTGCGCGCGGCGGACACGAGCTGGCGAGCGAGCTGACGGTGCACTACGGACTGCTGCCGCGCGCCAACCGCGGCATCTTCGCCATCAACGAGCTGCCCGACCTTGCCGGCAAGATCCAGGTGGGACTGTTCAACATCATGCAAGAGGGCGACGTGCAGATCAAAGGCTACCCCATCCGGTTGCCGCTCGACGTTGCGATGGTGTTCAGCGCGAACCCCGAGGACTACACCGCGCGCGGCAAGATCATCACGCCACTCAAGGACCGCATCGGCTCGGAAGTGCGCACGCACTATCCCGCGACGGTGGAAGAAGGCATCGCCATCACCACGCAGGAAGCGTGGGTTACGAGAGATGGCGCGCGCTCGGGCTTGCAGATGCGCGTGCCGCCGTTCGTGCGCGAAGTCATCGAGCGCATCGCCTTCAGCGCGCGGGAAGACAAGAAGATCGACAAGCGCTCCGGCGTCTCGCAGCGGCTGCCCATCAGCGTGCTGGAGAACGTGATCTCGAACGCCGAGCGCCGCGCCATCCGCAATGGCGAAGACCACGTGGTGCCGCGCATCTCCGATATCTACGCCGCCATGCCCGCCATCACCGGCAAGCTCGAACTGGAGTACGAAGGCGAGCTGCGTGGCGCCGATAACGTGGCGCGCGAGCTTATCCGCACCGCGGTGGCCAAGACATTCGACCGTTACTTCAAGGATGCGAACCTGCAACAGGTGGTGCAGTGGTTCGACCTGGGCGGCGAGATCAAGGTCGCCGACACCGCGCCGGCCAAGGAAGTGCTTGCCGGGCTGAAGAACATCCAGGGACTGCTCGACAAGCTTGGCGCCGTCGACGTCTCGTCGAAAGACCGGCCGGAGGTGCAGGTATCGGCAGCGGAGTTCGTCCTCGAAGGCCTGCACGCGCACAAGCGCATCGGACGCAGCGAGGAACGCGTCTTCTCCGCCGGCGAGAAGCAGCCGCAACCCAAACGCCACGAGGCCGCCGCCGGGCGCGAAGACTTTCCGCCCGCGCGGAACCGGCGTCCGTACAACTGATCCGGAGAGGTGATGCCATGCGCCGTCTGATCCTCCTATCGCTTACGGGCCTGGTCCTTGCAGCCGCGGCGCTCTCCCAGCAGGAGGCCGCCAAACCTGCGGCCACGCCCACGATCCGCGCCGAGACGCGGCTGGTGGTGGTGGACGCCATCGTGACGGATGGAAGTGGCAAGCCGATCACCGACCTGAAGCCCGATGAGCTGGTGGTAGAAGAGAATGGCAAGCAGCAGAAGTTGGCGAGCGTAGAGCTGATCACCCCCAGCACGGAGGGTCCAGAGACGCTTCCGCCCAGCATTTACAGCAACCGGCCGGAATACAACGCGCCGCGAAGCGGATACACCATCCTGCTGATCGATGCGCTGAATACGCCAGTCGAGAACCAGGCCTGGGCCCGGCAGCAGTTGCTACGCTACGCTGCCGCGCAGCTCCAGCCCGGACGCCGCGTCGCGGTCTACGCGCTCGGCAATACCCTGTACCGGCTGCAGACCTTTACCGATGACCCCGAATTACTGAAGGCTGCCATCCAGCGGGCGGAGCAATACCAACTGGAGACGAAGACTGGCGGGACGACAGCTCCAGGTACGCGCGGGCCGCTGCCGGGAAGTACCACGCTTGGGGGCGGCGCGGCGGGCTCGAACCCGATGTTCCAGAATGTGTTGAACCGCATCTCGACGTTCCAGGCCGAGCAATCCATGTTCAACGCCGAGGTTGCGATCGATACCACGACCGCGGCGCTGCGCGCGTTGGCGCGCATGATGCTCGGCGTCCCGGGCAGGAAGAACCTGGTCTGGATCACGGCCGGCGTGCCGATCGCGCTGCGCATGGAAGACATGACCGTGACCACGGTGTTGCCGGAGCGGCCGAACGATCCTTCCGGAACAGCTCCTCCCCCACTGCAGCGGGAGGCGAGTTACGACGCGTATGCGCAGAACGTGCGCATCGCCGCAGCCAATGACGTCAAAGAGGTGGCGTCGCTGTTGCAGCTGGCGCAGATCTCCATCTATGCCGTCGACGCGCGCGGGCTGTTCAGCGGGACTTCGCAGACGGTGGCCAGCAATAGCGGCTTGAATTCTTCGGGGCTGCTGGTCATGGGACAGGAATATGGCAGGTCCGTCCAGAACGCGGGCAATTACATCACGACCTCACAGGCGAACATGAAGTCGATCGCCAGCGAGACAGCCGGGCGCTACTACGTCAATCGCAACGACATAGACGAGGCGGTCGCTGCCGCGAGCCGCGATGGCGGCACCTACTACTCCATCGCGTACTATCCCGAGAAGAAGAAGTTCGATGGCTCGTTCCGCAAGATCAAGATCTCGGTGAAGCGTCCCAGCTCGAATGTCCGCCACCGGCTCGGCTACTACGCGGTCGATTTCTCGAAGAAGAGCAAGAAGGACCGCGAGAACGAACTCGGCTCGGCGGTGCGATTGAGTTCGTTCGCGCCCTCGACCCTGGTGATGTTCGACGTGCAGGTCGTGCCGCCCGCGCCGGCGGCGAACGCAAAAGTCCCGGTCACCTTCCTGCTCCGGCCCGGCAACTTCACCGCTGAGGACGTCGCAGACGGCGGCAAGCACATCGACCTCGACTTCTTCGTCACCGCGGCGACGCCGGACGGCAGATCGGCCGCCAGCACAGGCATGAAGGTGGATACAAAGTTCAGCAGCGAGCAGTTCCAACGGGTCTCGACCCAGGGCATCCTGCTCCCCATGGATGTGACTCTGCCGCCGGGCAATTACAGCTTGCTGCTCGCCGTCCGCGACAATCCGACCGGAATGTTAGGGACCTTGAACGTGCCACTCCAACTGCGGTCGCCGGCGCCATGAAGCTCACCAAGTACTCCAAATACGTGGCGGACGCGGCCGGCGAGGTCTCGCTCGAAGACCTGCTGAACGCGCTCTCCGACTACCTGCTGCAATCCGGCTTTCAGGATTCCTACGGCTTCTACCAGATGCAGGATGGCGATAATGAGCACACCATGGAGGAGCTGCGCCGCGCGGTGCAGGAAGCGCTCGCGAACTCCGATTGGGATGAGCAGTTGCGCGAGCAGATCGAGCAGATGCAGATGGATGGCCAGCTCGAACAGCTCATCGAGCAGTTGATCGAGCGCATGGAGCAGCAGGACTTCATCACCATCGACCAGGCGCACGATCCGGCGAAAGAATCTTCCGTCGGTGGACAAAGCGGACCGGCGCAGCAACAGGTGAAGTTCGAAGTCACCGACAAGAGCCTCGACTTCCTCGGCTTCAAGACGCTGCGTGACCTGCTCGGCTCGCTGGGAAAATCCAATTTCGGACGGCATGACACGCGCGACCTCGCCACCGGCGTGGAAGCTTCGGGGGCCGCGAAACCCTACGAGTTCGGCGACACGCTGAACCTGGACATCAACGCGACCCTTTCCAGCGCGATCCAGCGCGAGGGAATCGGGCTGCCGCTGAACCTTGAGTACGCGGACCTGCACGTGCACCAGTGCGAGTACCAGTCATCGTGCGCGACCGTGCTCATGCTCGATTGCTCGCACTCGATGATCCTCTACGGCGAAGACCGCTTCACGCCAGCGAAAAAGGTTGCGCTCGCGCTCTCCCACCTCATCCGCACGCAGTATCCGGGCGATTCCCTCTCGCTGGTGCTGTTCCATGATTCCGCCGAAGAGGTGCCGCTCTCGCAGCTGGCGCGCGTGAAGGTCGGCCCGTACTACACCAACACGCGCGAGGGACTTCGCCTGGCGCAACGCATCCTCGACCGTCAACACAAGGACATGAAGCAGATCGTGATGATCACCGACGGCAAGCCCTCGGCGCTCACACTCGAAGACGGACGCATCTACAAGAACGCCTTCGGACTCGATCCGCTGGTCGTGAGCCAGACGCTGGAAGAGGTGTCGAAGTGCAAGCGTGCCGGCGTGCTCATCAATACATTCATGCTGGCGTCCGACTTCGGGCTCGTCCAGTTCGTGCAGAAGGTCACGGAAATGTGCCGCGGCAAGGCCTACTTCACCACGCCCTACACGCTCGGCGAGTACCTGCTGATGGACTACATGTCGCGCAAGACGAAGACCATCCACTAACGCATAAGG
>JALYLW010000014.1 GCA_030774055.1 Acidobacteriota bacterium | reverse complement strand
CCTTCATCCCCGCAGGGACGGTCACGTTGATGGTGGCAGTGAAGCGGTCGACGCCGTATCCCGCGAGCGGGAACCAGCGGCCGGCGTAAAGCAGATAGGTGCCATCTTCCCCGACGTGCGCGAGCTTGAGGCCTTCGACCGGAGAATCATCGGCGTCCGAGAGCAGGCCTTCGTATTCGAAGTTGAGCTGCGAGCTCTGGCCTTTGTTCAATCCCGACGGCAGCGGAACGCGGATCGTCGAGTCCTGCGTCACGCGCTCGGCGGTGAGCGGTTTGCCGGCCGCGTCCGTGACCTTGCTCACGCGCAGCCCGTTGTGCAGCTCGAAGACGGCGGTGTTGATGTCGTCGGTGGCGGTGAATTTGACCTTCGCCTTCGCGGTCAGGCGATGCGTCTGCGGCATGAGGTCGAGATCGATCTGGTAGTCGTCGACCTCAAGGCGCGCCTTGTCGGCGGCGGCGGCGGACAACGAGAGACACAGGATGGCGAGGAACAGCCCGGCACGTCGCCGGGGCCGATGTGCAAATCGCATGCAGGAGACTCCAGAGTAGTTGACTGTCAGTTGGATGGCCGCGGGGCCCTAAAAGGTGCTTTTGCACTCATTATGGTGCATATTTCGCAAGTGCTTCAGGCCCAGCCAAGGGTGCGGATAACGGCCTCCGCGGCGCGGTCGGCGGCAGGAACACCGCTATGCGGGCCTGCCTGCAGGCGTTCCTTCACTTCGGCAAGGTCTTTCACCATTCTCTCACGCTCGGGGGTGTCCTCGAGCAGGGGCCGGAGTTCCTTGGCCACGTTCTCCGGCGTGAAGTCGTCCTGCAGCAGCTCAGGGACGATCTTGCGTCCGGCGATGAGATTGGGCATGCCGACGTATGGGACTTTCAGTAGGCCGCGCCCCACCTTCCACGTGAGCGGCGAGACGCGGTAGACGATGACGAACGGGCAGCCCGCGAGCGCGGCCTGGACGGTGGCGGTGCCGGAGGCGACGACGGCGGCGCGGGAGAAGTGCAGGGCGGCGGGTGCGTCCTCGGCCAGAATGACAGGTATGCGGGTAAGAACTCCGAGTTCCTGCGCCACCCAGGCTTCGTCTAATGTCGGCGCCACGGCGAGGATGAATTGGTACTTGCCCGCCGGGTTGGAGCGCGACGCGCTCGCCACCGAGGTCGCAATCGCTGCTACACAGAGCGCCTGCAGGTTCATCGCGACTTCTTTCTTGCGGCTCCCTGGCAGCAGCGCTACCCATTCCATCTTCGGATCGAGTTTGTACTTCGCCGCGTACGCCTCGCGCGTGATGCTGGGCGGTGGCAGTTCGGCGAGCGGATGGCCGGCGAACTCGGCGTCCACGCCGCGTTCTCGATACCACTGTTCTTCAAAAGGGAAGATGACGAGCGCCTTCTTGATCCACTTGTGAAAACGCGCGATGCGCCTCTCGCGCCAAGCCCACAGTTGCGGCACGACGTAGTAGATGACCGGCACGCCGCGGGCGTTGAGTTCGCGGGCGACCTTGAAGTTGAAGGCCGGGGAATCGATGACGATGGCGGCGTCTGGCTTGCGGCGGTCGGCTTCGCGGATGAGCTTGCGGAACTCACCGTAGAGCCGCGGCAGGTGGGAGACGATCTCGGTGATGCCGACCACGGAAAGATGCTTCGATTCGACGACGATATCGCATCCGGCGGCGCGCATCGCTTCGCCGCCGACGCCGAAGAACTCAACGTCGGGGATCCGCTTCTTTATCGCGCGCATGAGTCCGACGGCGTAGAGCTCGCCCGAGGCCTCGCCGGCGGAGATGAGGATGCGCTTCATTTTTCGATCAGCAAACCCGAGATGCTTCGCAACCGATACCCCATCTGAAGAGAACGATGGGGGGCCCCTCGGTCGCTCAGCATGACCCATCATTAAAAAGTGTCGGCGCGCGTCTCAGTCGTCGGCGCCGACGGTGACGTCTGGATTCGCGACCGCAGACGGCGGCGGGAATTCCTGGTCCTTGTATTGCAGCTGGTAGAGCTTCCAATAGATGCCGCGTTGCGCGAGCAGTTCCTGGTGCGAGCCCATCTCGCGCAGCTTGCCCTTGTGCATCACCAGGATCTTGTCGGCGCGCTGGATGGTGGAGAGCCGGTGCGCCACGATCACCGACGTCCGCCCCTCGACCATGCGGGAGAGCGCGTCGCGCACGCGAAACTCAGTCTCGGTATCAACACTCGAAGTCGCTTCATCGAGGATGAGCAGTTTGGGATCGTGAGCGAGAGCGCGCGCGAAGCTGATGAGCTGCTTCTGTCCGGTGGAGAGCGTGGAGCCGCGCTCGCGCATCTTTTCCTGGAATCCGCCGGGCAGCGTGCGGATGAAGTCGGCGACGTTGACCTCTTCCGCGGCGCGCTCCACGCGCTCGGGTGTGACGCGGGCGGACCCGAGGCGGATGTTCTGCTCGATCGTCCCGGTAAAGAGGAATGGGTCTTGCAGCACCACGCCGGAGCGCTGGCGCAGCGCAGTGAGGTCGAGCTCGCGGATATCCACGCCATCGAGCTTCACCGCGCCGCGCTGCACGTCGTAAAAGCGCAGCAGCAGCGAGATGATGGTGGTCTTGCCGGCGCCGGTGTGTCCCACGATGGCGACCGTCTCGCCGGGCTCGATGGCGAAGCTTACGTCTCTTAAGATCCAATCTGGTTCGTTGGTTTCCTTGTTCGTCCCGTAGGCGAACCATACGTGCTCGAACTCGATGCGGCCGGGGCCTTCGGGCTTGGGCGCGCCGGCTGGTGAGACGATGGCGGCGGGCGTATCCAGCAACTTGAAGACGCGCTCGCTCGACGCCATGGCGGATTGCAGGATGTTGTACTTCTCGCTCAAGTCCTGGATGGGCCGGAAGAAGCGCTGCGCATATTGCATGAACGCGACGAGCACGCCGAGCGTGGCCGCGCCGGCGAGAACGCGCAACCCTCCAAACCAGATCACGCAAGCGACCGCCGCCGCCGACAATACTTCGACTACCGGATAGTAGATGGCGTGGGCCAGGATGGCGTCTTTGAACGCATCCATGTGCGCGCGGTTGACCTTCTCGAACTCCTCGTACGAGCGCTGCTCGCGGTTGAAGAGTTGCAGCACCACGATGCCGCTCACGTGTTCCTGCAAGTAAGCGTTGATGCGGGCGATGGCAGTGCGGATACGCCGGTAACTATCGCGCACGAATTTGCGGAACACTAATGTGCCGAGGAAGATGCCGGGCAGCACGGCAAAGGTGATGAGCGCCAGCCGCCAGTCCACGCCCAGCATGATGAGGACGATGCCGGCGAGCACGAAAATGTCTTCGAAGATGGAGACCACCCCGGCGGTGAACATCTCGTTGAGCGCGTCCACGTCGGTGGTGACGCGCGTGACCAGGCGTCCGACCGGATTGCGGTCGTAGAACCCGATGTGCATGCGCTGCAGGTGGCGGAAGATCTCGGCGCGCAGATCGAACATCGCCATCTGTCCCACCCATTGCATGTAGTAGGTCTGCAGGTAGTCGAGCAGGAAGCTGAACGCCAGCAGTCCCACGTAAACCCCGGCGATCTGCGCGATGCCGGTGAGCGGATCGGCGCTCAGATGGCTCGAGACCCATGCGTAGATGACGTGATAGAGGTCGAGGAATTGGCGAAGGAACCTGAGCCATGCTGGCCCGGCGGTGGCGGCGGGAAGCGCGACGGACGTCGAGAGCGCCAGGTAGCGATCGATGGCCACCATCGTCAGCACCGGCCCGGTAATGTCGGCAAGCGCCTTGAGCGCGATGGAGACGAGCGCGACCACGGTCTGCGTTTTGTACGGACGCAGGTATCCGAGCAGCCGCTTCATCAGCCGCGCGTCGTATGCCTTGCCAAGGACTTCTTCTTCGTGGTGGGCTTCAGCCATGCGTCAGTGACTATTCTACAGACGCGGGAGCGGGGAGTTGGGCTGGTAAATCTTCCGCCGCTACACCTTCCGCAACACCAGCGCCGAGTTCTTCGAGCCGAAGGCGATGCAGTTGCACACCGCGTACTCGATCGCGTGCTTGCGTCCGGCTTCGGGGACGTAGTCGAGGTCGCACTCGGGGTCAGCCTGGTCGATGTTGATGGTGGGCGGAAGCTGGCCGTGGTGCATGGCGATAAGGGTTGCCGCTACGCCGGCGGCGCCACAGGCGCCTTGCGGGTGACCGATCTGCGATTTCAGCGCCGACATCGGAGTCTTGGCGCTGCGGCTGTTGAGCACGAGCTTGAGTGCGCGCGTCTCGATGCGGTCGTTGAGCTGCGTCGATGTCCCGTGCAGGTTCACGTAGTCAACCTGCTCATTCCCGATACCGGCATCCTGCATCGCCATCCCGATGGCGCGCGCCGGCTCCTCGCCACACTCTTCCAAACGCACACGATGGAAAGCTTCGCAGGTCGAGCCGTAGCCGGCGAGCTCGGCGAGGATCTTCGCTCCCCGCGCCGTGGCGCGTTCGTAGTCTTCGAGCACGAACATCCATGCGCCCTCCGCCACGACGAAGCCGTCGCGGTCGGCGGAGAAAGGACGTGAGCCGCGCTCGGGCGCGTGGTTCCAACTCGGCGTCATGATGCGCATCAGGGTGAAGCCCTTCATGATCCCGGGCGCGATGGGAGAATCCACGCCGCCGGCGAGCATCGCGGGGATGCGTCCGTTGCGGATCTGGTCGAAGGCGTAGCCGAGCGCGTCGGTGGATGAGGTGCATCCGGTCGTGACCACGTGGCTCTGTCCGCGGAAACCAAAGCGCATCGAGACTTCCGACGACAGCGTTCCCATCGTGCCGCTGGGGATGGAGAACAGTGAGACTTTCTTGATCTGTCCCGTCATCCACAGGCGGTACTGTTCCTCACTGAACTCCTGCGCGCCGCCGCCGGAGCCGAGGATGACGCCGATGGTGCGCTTTTCGTCGAGCGACATCGTTTCCCACTCGAGGCCGGCTTCGCGCAGCGCTTCCGTCGCCGCGGCGATGGCCATAGGAACGACGCGCGAGACGTGCTTGCGCTCGCGCGGATCGTAGAACTGCGCTTCGTCAAAATCGACCTCGCCGGCGATCTGGACGGGCAAATCGCTCGCGTCGAAGCGGGTGACGCGGCGCACGCCGCTGGTACCGGCGAGCAGCGCGCGGCAAAACGCTTCGTTACCCACGCCATTCGGCGAGAGCGAGCCCATTCCGGTGATGGCGACGCGACGGGTCATGATAGGTAGCCCAAGAAGAAGCCCACAAGAAAGCGAAGCGGTCGTCATTGTATTAGATGCGCGACCGCGCCGCCGGTGACATACGATTGCGATGCCGGCGGCTACAATGAAGTCGTGCCGCTCGGCGTCTACATCTCGGTCCCGTTCTGCCGGACGAAGTGTTCGTTCTGCAACTTCGCCTCCGACGTGTTCTCGAAAGCGCGCTTCGATCAGTATGTCGACCGGGTCTGCGCGGACGTTGCCGCTGCCGACCAGCTTGCGGCCGATGCGCGGGGTGCTGCCGGCGCCGAGTTCGAGCGGCTCGAGTTCGAGCAGACCGTGGATTCCATCTACCTCGGCGGCGGGACGCCCTCCGTGCTCGCGCCCGAGCAACTGGAACGGATGTTCGCGGCCGTGCGGGAGAAGTTCGAGGTCGCGCCCGATGCCGAAGTCACCGTCGAGTGCGCGCCCGGGACGGTGAGCGACGAGATCGTTGCGACGCTCCTCCGCTGCGGCGTGAACCGGGTGAGCCTGGGCGTGCAGTCGTTCGTCGACGAGGAATCACGTGCGGTCGGCCGCTTGCACACCCGTGAGATCACCTTGCGCGATATCGACCGCCTGCGCGTCGCGGGCATTTCAGACATCAACCTCGACCTGATCGCGGGCCTGCCGCACCAGACACCCGAAAGCTGGCGGCGTTCGCTCGCCGACGTGGTCGCGACGGGCACGCCGCACGCCAGCGTCTACATGCTCGAGGTGGACGATGAGTCGCGACTCGGCCGCGAACTCATCGCCGGGGGCACGCGCTACCACGCGCATTTCGTTCCCGACGACGACATGACGGCCGGCTTTTACGAAGCAGCGTGCGCGACCTTCGATGCGGCCGGGGTCGCGCAGTATGAGATATCGAACTTCGCACGGCCGGGACACGAATCGCGCCACAACCTGAAGTACTGGCTGCGGCAGCCGTATCTTGGCTTCGGCGTGGACGCGTCGTCCATGTTGCGGGCGATGTTGCGGACGAAGCTGCGAGCAACGCCGCGGGCAAGTGTCGCCGCGGTGCGCTTTGCCACCGCCGACAATCTCGAGGACTACACGCGCGGCGCGGCGGTGAGCGTCACGCCGGTCAGTCCGGAGCAGGCCCTCGAAGAGGCTTTCTTCCTGGGACTACGCCTGAATCGCGGCGTGGACCTCGAGGTGCTGCGCAATGAGTTCGGGGAGTTGGGAGCCGAGTCCGAAGCCGCCATCAACGAACTGGTCGACGATGGCTTGCTGATAAAGAGCGGGCCTCGGTTAGCACTCAGCGCGCGCGGCCAAATGATCTCGAATGAGGTCTTCGAGCGCTTCATCGCGTCACCTTCCAGCCCTGTCATCCCGAGCGAAGCTTCGCGTTAAACTCTCTTCCCATGCCCACCCGCGCTGAATCCGCCATCGACCTGCGCTCCGACACCGTGACCAAGCCGACGGCGGAGATGCGGCGCGCGATGGCCGAGGCGGAGGTCGGTGACGACGTCTACGGCGAAGATCCCACCATCAATCGCCTGGAGCAGCGCGCGGCGGAGACGTTTGGGCGCGAGGCGGCGATCTTTGTCCCCAGCGGCACGATGGGGAACCAGATCGCGATCAAGCTGCACACGCAGCCGGGCGAGGAGATCATCTGCGAGGCGCGCGCGCACATCGTGGATTACGAGATGGCGATGATGGCGTGGTTTTCCGGCTGCATCGCGCGGACGATCGCGGGCGAGCGCGGCATCCTGACGTGGGAGGCGATCCGGCAGCGCATCCGGCCGGACATCTACTACGTCTCGCGCACCGGGCTGATCGCGCTCGAGAACACGCACAACATGGCGGGCGGCACGGTGTATCCCATGGCGGTCGCGAACGAGATCTGCGACCGCGCGCACGACTTAGGATTGCCGGTGCACCTCGATGGCGCGCGCATCTTCAATGCGGCGGTGGCGCTGGGCAAGCCGGTGCGCGAGCTCACCGCAAAGTTCGATTCCGTGATGTTCTGCCTGTCCAAGGGACTGGGCGCGCCGGTGGGCTCATTACTCCTGGGTACAAACGAGTTCATCACGCGCGCGCGGGCAACCCGCAAAGCGCTGGGCGGCGGGATGCGTCAGGCGGGCGTCCTCGCCGCCGCGGGGCTGATCGCGCTCGAAAAGATGCCGGCGCGTTTGGGCGAAGACCACGCCAACGCGCGCGTGCTGGCCGAGGGCGTGGCGAAGATCAGCGGCCTCACCGTGGACATGAAGACGGTGCAGACCAACATTATCGTGGTCGAGGTCGCGGGAAAGTTGATGACCGCCGCCGAACTCTCGCGGCGGCTGGCGCAGAATGGCGTGCTCGCCGGGCCCATCTCGGAGCAGGCCATCCGCATGGTCACCCACATGGACGTGGACCGTGCCGCCTGCGAGCGCGCCGTCGAGATCCTTGCGTCCGTTTGCCGCGGTTGACCAATGCGGCAGTTCCGGTACACTACGCATACTTTTTTACGGACCTCTTCGCCAAGGAGATCCAATCGTAATGAGCTTGTATGCGAAGTACGACAGCCAACATCGGCATCCCGTCAACCGCGCGCTGCACATGCTGGCCATCCCGCTGGGGTTCTCGGCGCTGATCGTGGTGTGGTTCCACTGGGTGATCGCGCTGCTGCTCATCCCGGCGGCGTTCGCGCTGGCATGGATCGGGCACATGGTGGAAGGGAACCAGCCTGCCACCGTGAGCCATCCGGCCGCCATTTTCATGGCCCCGCTCTGGATGGCGCGGCGGCTGTTCGGCATGCGTTCCTAACACGCCCTTCGTCCCTGTGTTATAAGCGAGAGTTTCCTATTCCACTGCGGCCGCGCTGCATGGCGGCCAGCGAGCGCCCCGCCAGGAGCCGTCCCACATGAGTCGTCCTATATGAGCCCTGCACCGGTAAAGCCAGCCATCTCGAAGAGTCTGCTCGACCAGATCGACGTGCGCGTTGGGACCATCCGGTCGGTCACCGACGTGCCGGACGCGAACAAGCTCGTCGCGCTGCGCGTGACCTTTGGCGACCACGAGCGGACCATCGTCGCGGGCATCAAGTTGGAGCGCGCGGACGTGCAGGAGCTGGTCGGGCGGCAGGCGCTGTTCGTGGTGAACCTGGAACCGCGGAAGATGCGCGGCGTCACGAGCGAAGGCATGCTGTTCGATCTGGGATTCGCGGACGGCATCAAGCCCGCGCTGTCCGTGCCGGAGGTGGCTGTGCCCGACGGCACGCGCGCCGGCTGAGCCGGGCTGACGTAGAATCCAATGTTCCCAGCTGTACATACTCCGACGTTTAGTTTCCAAAGATAAGGGACGGTCGCATTGGACTTCCAACTCAACGACGAGCAACAACAGTTGCGCAAGAGCGTGCGACAGTTCGCCGAGCGCGAGATCCTGCCGCACGTGATGGAGTGGGATGAAGAGTCGCACTTCCCGCTGGAGCTCATCAGCGAGCTCGGCAAGCTCGGGCTGATGGGCGTGATCTTCCCCGCCGAACTGGGCGGCTCCGGCCTGGGCTACATCGAGTACGTGATCGCTATCGAGGAACTCTCGCGCGTGGATGGCTCGGTCGGCATCATCGTGGCCGCGCATACCTCGCTGTGCTCGAACCACATCTTCATTGCGGGCAATGACGCGCAGAAGAAGCATTACATCCCCAAGCTCGCGACCGGTGAGTTTCTCGGGGCGTGGGGATTGACCGAGCCGGGCGCGGGTTCAGACGCCGGATCCGCACGCATGACCGCGGTGAAGAGCAAGGGCGGGTGGCTGCTGAACGGCACCAAGACGTTCATCACCAACGGACACTACGCCGACTGCGCCGTCGTGATCGCAGTGACCGACAAGACGGCGCACACGCACGGGCTCTCCGCATTCATCGTGGACAAAGACACGAAGGGATTTCGCGCCGGCAAGAAAGAGAACAAGCTCGGACTGCGCGCTTCCGATACTTCCGAACTCATCTTCGAAGACTGCTGGGTGCCGGCGGAGAGCTTGTGCGGCAAGGAAGGCGACGGCTTCGTGGACGCGATGCGGGTGCTCGATGGCGGCCGCATCTCCATCGCCGCGCTCGGCCTCGGCATGGCGCAGGGGGCGTATGAAGCGGCGCTGAAGTACTCGCAGGAGCGCAAGCAGTTTGGGAAAGCGATATCCGAATTCCAGGCTATCCAGTGGAAGCTTGCCGACATGGCCACCGAGATCGACGCCGCCCGCCTACTCACCATGCGCGCCGCCGACATGAAAGATAAAGGGATGAAGACCACGCTGGAATCGTCGATGGCAAAGCTCTACACCAGCGAGGTGGCGGTGCGCTGCGCCAACGAGAGCGTGCAGATCCACGGCGGATATGGGTTCATCAAGGATTATCCGGCGGAGAAGTTTTACCGCGACGTGAAGCTGTGCACCATCGGCGAAGGTACCAGCGAGATCCAGCGCATGGTCATCGCGCGGCAGTTGCTCAAGGACTAGCGGCAGCCGGCGTCCCGCCGGCCGGCAAGGCGGCTCCGCGCCGCCATCATTTACACTGGCCAGTCGTCAGTCGCACCCCATGGCCGTCCACTTACAAGACTGGGTCGCACGCATCCGCGAGGGCGAGGTTCGCGCGCTGGCGCGGGCCATCACTTCGATCGAGAACCGCGAGCCGGAATCGGTCGAGCTGCTGAAGGCGGTCTTTCCTCATAGTGGAAAGGCTCAAGTCATCGGGCTCACCGGCGCGCCCGGCTCGGGGAAGAGCACGCTGGTCGACCAGCTCGCGCGCGAGTATCGCAAGCAGGGCAAGACCATCGGCATCGTCGCGGTGGATCCGACGTCGCCTTACACCGGCGGCGCGATCTTGGGCGACCGCATCCGCATGCAGGCGCACCACGCCGATGCCGGCATCTTCATCCGCTCGATGGCGACGCGCGGCTTCCTGGGCGGCCTTGCGCGCACGACCGCCGACATCACTTCCGTGCTCGACGCTGCCGGCAAAGATCTCGTCCTGGTCGAGACCGTCGGCGTTGGTCAAGACGAGATCGATATCGTGCGGCTCGCCGACGTCACCGTGGTCATCCTCGTCCCGGGCATGGGCGACGATGTGCAGACCATCAAGGCGGGCATCATGGAGATCGCCGACGTCTTTGTGATCAACAAAAGCGATCGCGAGGGCGCCGAGCGCGTGGAGCGCGAGATACGCGCGATGCAGTCGCTGGCCATCCGCAAAGACGCTTGGACGCCGCCCATCGTGAAGACGGTCGCCAGCGATGGCCAGGGCCTCACCGAACTCGCCGCCGCTATCGCGCAATACCAGAGGTTCCAGCAGAAGAGCGGACGGGTCACGAAGAAGCGCGCGGAGAACTGGCGCGACCGCCTGCTCGAGATGCTGCGCGAGTCGCTGATGGAGCGCCTGCTGCGTGACCACCTGAACGACGGTCAGCTCGGCGATTACGCCGCGCAGGTGGCCGAGCACAAACGCGATCCGTATGCGCTGGTGGAGGAGATCGTGAAGCGGTCCTCAAAGGAAGCAGGAAAATGATGTTTCAGATCGATCATCTTGGTGTCGCGGTGAAGTCGCTCACCGCGGCAAAAGAGTTTTACAAAGCGCTCGGGCTTGACGTCGTCGGCGAAGAGACGGTCGAGCACGAGAAGGTGAAGATCGCGATGCTGCCGGTGGGCGAGAGCCGCATCGAGTTGCTGGAAGCGACTTCGGCGGATTCTGCCGTCGCGCGCTTCATCGCCAAACGCGGCGAGGGACTGCATCACGTGGCGCTGCGCGTCCCTGACCTGGCTGGGACGGTCGAGCGGCTGAAACTGCGTGGCGTCCGCTTCATCACCGAAGAGATCAAGGTGGGGGCGGGCGGACATCTTTATGTCTTCCTGCATCCCTCGGCAACGGGTGGCGTGCTGCTCGAGCTGTGCGAAGATCCTCCGCAGGGCGTGTAGTGCTCATTCTTGGCATAGACACGAGTGGGAAGTCGGGCGGGATCGCCCTGGCGCGTGCGGATGCCGGCGCGTTCACGCTGCTCGAAGCCGCGCCCATTGCCGGCGGGACGTTTTCCTCGCAGCTCATCCCGTTGGTCGCCGAGTTGCTGACCAAACATAAGCTCAAGCAGGAAGACATCGGCGGATTTGCCGTCGCCAGCGGTCCGGGTTCATTCACCGGACTGCGCGTCGGACTCGCGGCGGTGAAGGGATTGGCGGAAGTCCTCGGCAAGCCCATCGCAGCGGTCTCCGTGTTGGAGGCGTTGGCGATACTCGCCACGGCGAAGACGGAGCAAGCCCCGTCTCTACCCGACGGGAAAGTGGCCGCAGCGCTCGATGCGCAGCGGCAGGAGGTCTACCTCGGCGAATACGAGGTGGTGCAGGGCGTGGCCAGGACTCTGCGCGAGGAGTTGCTCAGCCGTCCAGGTCTTATCGCGCACCTGCGCGGCGATTCTAAGCCAGCGGGTCCGGTCGTCACCCCGGATGACGCGGTTGCGAGGCACTTGCGTGAGGCGGGGATCGCGTGCATCGCGGTGGCGCGTCCGGGGGCGACGGAGATCGCGCGCATCGGCGGGGCGAAGCTGGCGCGCGGCGAGACGATCTCGGTGGAGCAGCTCGACGCGAATTATCTGCGGAATACGGACGCACAGATATTCGCGAAGCCCGAAACTTCAAAGAAGAAATGAAGGTCCGCCACGCCACCGCCGCTGACCTGCCTGCGATGCAGGCCGTCGAGAAGCACTCCGCCACCGCGGCACACTGGACCGACTCCGACTACCGCAAGATATTCGACTCGCCGGAGCTGCAGACCGATTGGCGGCGTATTGCGCTGGTCATCGAAGAAGCAGACGTCAGAGTTAACGGGAGCAAACTCCAGGGCTTCCTGGTGGCGCAGACGGTCGGTGGCGAGTGGGAGATCGAGAACGTGGCCATCGCACCAGACGCGCGCCGGCGCGGGCTGGGCACGCGACTCGTCGGCGAGCTGCTCGACATGGCGCGGGCGCAGGGCGCGAGCGCCGTCTTCCTTGAAGTCCGCGAGTCGAACCGCGCAGCGCGCGCGCTCTACGAGAAGTGGGCATTCGTCGAGAGCGGCCGCCGGACGAAGTACTACCGCGATCCGGAAGAGGACGCGATGGTGTTCAAGTTCGTGTTTCCTGCTGGTTAGCGACTGACTGACCCAGGAATGGTGCAAGCGAAATATTACGACTAGGTGAGAAATAGGTTACAAAACCGTTGAAACCCGGAAAACCTGTGTGCTAGCGTGTCGTATCCAAGTCTTGGTAGGAGGACTCCTGGATGGCCACGCTCCAAGATAACCTTATTGCCAACCATGATGAGTTCCGCAGGTTGGCGCAAGAACACAAGCAATACGCACAGCGCCTCGATTCCCTCATCCAAAAAAGATATTTAAGCGAAGACGAGAAAGTGGAAGAGGTCCGCTTGAAAAAGCTCAAACTCCGTTTGAAAGACCAGATGGAGATCATCGAGCAGCAACACAGGCGGCAGGCGCACCAGGTAGCATAAGCAAACCAACGCTCAGAAACAGCCGAGACCCCGGCCTAGCGCCGGGGTTTTGCTTGTGTAAGGAAGACGGCTGAGGCCACCCTAAACCCGCCAGATATAATCATTGGTTATTGATTCATGATTCCATGGTGAGAGACGGCATCTACTACGCGCTCGGACTCGTGGCCGTGGCCGCGGTCGTGGGCTGGCTCACGGCGTGGCCGTGGGCGTTGATCCCGCTGCCGCTGGCCGCGTTCTTCCTGTGGTTCTTCCGCGATCCCGAGCGGGAGGTGCCGCAGCAGGCGGGCGTCATCGTCTCGCCGGCCGACGGCAAAGTCACCGAGGTCGCCACGGTCGAGCTCGAGGGCCAGCCGCGGACGCGCATCTCGATCTTCCTCAACGTCTTCAACGTGCACGTGAACCGCTCGCCCATCGGCGGGGTGGTGGAGAAAGTGGAATACCGTGCCGGAAACTTCGGCAACGCGATGGGGGCGGTGTCGTCGGAAGCGAATGAGCAGAACATCGTGACCGTAGCCGGCGATGGCCACACGCTGGTGTTCAAGCAGATCGCCGGGCTGCTGGCGCGGCGGATAGTGTTTACGAAGAAGGTGGGCGACAAGGTCGCGCGCGGCGAGCGCATCGGGCTGATCAAGTTCGGCTCGCGCTGTGACGTGATCTTCGACTCGGGCGCGGAACTGCGCGTGAAGGTGGGCGACAAGGTCGCGGGCGGCAGCTCGGTGCTGGCGATCGCGGCGGTGCCCGTGACGGCCGGGTCGAATACTGTCACGAATGCGGACAGGAATGCGGAGGCACGGCGATGACGATGCAGATGCGCCGTTTCAACGATCCCGCGCAGAAGCGCCGGCTGCGGCGCGGCCTGCACATCCTGCCGTCGCTCTTCACCACCGCGAATATCGCGCTCGGATACTTTGCCATCAACCAGACGATGCTGGCGACGCCGGCGGAGGCATGGCGTTTCGACAACGCCGCCAAGGCCATCGGCATCGCCATCGTCGCCGACTTCATGGACGGCATGATCGCGCGCCTCACTCACACCGCCAGCGATTTTGGCCGCGAGCTCGATTCGCTCGCTGACGTGATCACCTTCGGCGTCGCTCCCGCCATGCTCGCCTGGATGTGGGGGTTCCGCTGGCTGCCGCTGGGCGATTGGGCAGACTGGCGCGCGCGCCTCATCCAGATCGGGGCGATCACCAGCTTCCTGTTCCTGATCGCGGGGGCGAGCCGGCTGGCGCGCTTCAACATCCAGAAGAATCCGCAACCTTCGAATCCGGGGCGGCCGGACCGCAAATACTTTGTCGGTATGCCCATCCCCGCGGGCGCGGGCGTGATCGCCGCGGTGGTGCACTTCAGCGCGGGCCGTCCGCTGGACACTTGGTGGCTCTCCACCATCTGGGCCGCGCTGCTGGTCACCGTCGGATACCTGATGGTGAGCACCTGGCGCTATGTCAGCTTGAAAGGTCTCGACTGGCGGAAGCGCGTGCCGTTCCGCACCGTGATCCTGATCGCCGCACTGATCGGCGGTATTTACTTTTTCTCGCGCTATGTGTTGTTCCTGCTCGGTCTCACTTACATGTTGAGCGGCGTATTGGCGCGGTTGCAATGGATATTCCGCCGCAAGTCTGCGCCGCCGCCGCCGAGCCCGCCGCCTTCCTACGAGGAAGCGCCGCAAGCCTGATGAATCTCGTATGAGCGCAAACTTATATCGCGTGGCCATCGTGGGCGCCGGCACGCTCAAGGGCAAAGAGCTGAAAGACACGCTCAACCAGAGCGATTTTCCCGCTCTCGACATCAAACTGCTCGATGACGACGAGTCGCTCGGGCTGCTTGACGTTGTCGGCGGCGAGCCGACGTTCGTGCAAGCCGTGACGGCCGAGAACTTTGACGACATCAAAGTCGCCTTCTTCGCCTCCGAACAGGAGTTCACCCGCAAGCACTGGACCATGGCGCGTGATGCCGGCGCCGGCATCATCCTGGTGGACCTCTCCTACGCGCTCGAAGCGGAGAAGGGTGCGGTGCTGCGAGCGCCCTGGGTCACCGGAGGCGTGGTCACGGCTGGGGAAGACGCGAATGTGTTGGCGGAGAGCCGCGCGCAGGGACTTCCTGAAATCATTATCCCCGCGCATCCGGCGGCGATCGTGCTGGCGATGCTGCTCGAGCGCGCGCGCACCGTCTCCGAGATGCGCACTGTGGTCGCGACCATCTTCGAGCCGGCAAGCGAGCACGGACGCCGCGGCATGGACGAGCTGCATCAGCAGACCATCAACCTGCTCAGCTTTCAGCCGCTGCCCACCGGTGTCTACGACGCGCAGGTCGCCTTCAACATGCTGGCACGGTATGGTGGGAATTCCTCGCGCTCGCTCGAGGTCATCGAGCGGCGCATCGCCGACCATTTCCAGAAGATCGCGTCGCCGCGCGTGCCAATACCTTCGCTGATGCTGGCGCAGGCGCCCATCTTTCACGGTCACGCCTTCTCGGTTTACATTGAGCTCGAAAAGAAAGCCGCGGTCGGTGACTTTGCCCAGGGGCTCGCGGGCCCGCATGTGGAGATCGCCCGCGCGGGCGAGGCGCCGAATAACGTGGCGGCGGCCGGGCGGGACGAAGTGCTGGTATCGTTGCGGCGCGACGCGCAGCACGAGAACGCGTTCTGGCTCTGGGCCGCGTCTGACAACTTGCGCATCGAGACGTTGAACGCGGTGGAAGCAGCCAAGCAGGCGCTGGCAGGAACAAGCGTTTCTGGGGGAAGCAAGTGAGGAATTTTGAATCTAGAGTGTTGAATCTTGAATGGAAAGCAGTTCACTCAAAATTCAAACTTCAAACCTCAAAAGTATTGGTCACACTGCTGGCGCTGGTCACGATTTTTAGCAGCAGCTGTGGCTACTCCACCGCCGGCCACGCTTCCAAGCTGCCCACGGACGTGCGCACCATCGCCATCCCCGCGTTCGTCAACAAGACGCAGACCTACAAGATCGAGCAGGTGCTCACCGCGGCGGTCGTTCGCGAGTTCACCACACGGACGAACTACCACATCGCCAATCAGGATGCGGGGAACGGCGCTGCCGACGCCACGCTGCGTGGCACCGTGGTCTCCGCCGAGCTGGCGCCCATGACCTACGACTCGCACACCGGCCGCGCTTCCTCCGCGCTCATCACCGTGAACATGAAGGTGCAGTTGGTGGATAAGGGCGGGAAAGTGTTGTTCGATAATCCCAACTACGTCTACCGCGAGCAATACCAGATCTCGCGCGAGGTCTCGTCGTTCTTCGAAGAAGAATCGCCGGCGGTGGACCGCATGTCGCGCGACTTCGCGCGCTCGCTGGTGGCGAATATCCTCGAGGGTTTCTAGATGGCCGGACGCTTTGCGCCGACGGAACGATTCGTTTCCGAAGTCAAAGCGCACCAGCTTGCTCCGGCCTACATCTTCATTGGCGACGAAGGCTTCTTCCGCGACCGCTGCCGCGCGGCGCTGATCGAACATCTCGTCCCGCGCGACCTCCGCGAGTTCAGCTTCTACGAGCTCGACCTCGGCGAAGTCGAGGTCGCCGAAGTGCTCGACCGCGCGCGCACGCCCTCGCTGATGGCGCCCTTCCAGGTCTTCTTCCTCCGCAACGTCAAGGCGCTTTACGGACGCGGCTCGCACCAGGCCGAGTTTGCGGCCATCGAGCAGTACGTGAAGGCGCCGAATCCCGACGCGGTGCTCATCTTCGTGGCCGACCACATCGCCATCCCCGCCGACGTTCGCCGCATGGAGATGCAGGATAAAGATCGCTACGAGCGCATCCGCGAGACCCTGGGCGAGTACTGCACCGTGATCGAATTTGCGCGCGTGGACGAGAGCGAAGGCATGCGCTGGGTGGTGGAATCCGCCGGCGCGCAGGGCGTGAAGATCGAGACGGACGCGGCGCGCGAGCTGGTGGATTCCCTCGGCGCCGACTTGCTGCTCGTCGCCAACGAGCTGGAGAAGCTGTTCCTCTTCGTCGGCGAGAAGAAACGCATCGCGCTCGCCGACGTAGAGACGATGGTGCTCGCCGCCAAGCAGCGCTCGCTCTACGAGCTGACCGACGCCATCTCGGCGAAAGATCGGCCGCGCGCGCTCGCCACGCTCGACGCCATCTTGTCATCCGGCGATGGGGAAGAGGCCGCGATCGGGCACTTGCACATGCTGGCAAAAACCTTTCGCCAGATGCTGGTCATCCTGGAGCGCAACGTGCGCGACTCGCGCGCGATATGGCAGGCGCTGTGGCAGGGCTTTCGCCTGCCGCCCTTCGCCGCCGAGGATGTGATCCGCCAGGCTCGCCGCTACAAATCGCGCCGCGACCTCACGCGCGCGTTGCGCCTGATCGCCAAAGCCGACCTCGCGCTGCGGTCGAGTCCAGTGTCGAAGCGGATGGTGCTGGAGAAGCTGGTGCTCGACCTCTGCGCTGAAGCCAAGCCGGCGGCTCCAGCAAGCCAGTGGCAGCAGGACGAGCTGCCGGTGTAGCGCCGGCATCTTGCCGGCTGTAGTGGGCGCATCTTGCGCCCGCTGGGCGGCGGCGAGACGCCACCGCTACGGCCGCCGGGACGGCGGCGCTACGAGAGCAAAAACGAAACGGCAGGCC